>NZ_BSPX01000084.1:0-17678 GCF_030161255.1 Zoogloea oryzae | reverse complement strand
CGGCCGCGGCCTGGTGCCCACGCCCCGGGCCATCGCGCTGCGCGATCAGGTCAGCCAGCTGGTGCAGGACGCCCAGGCCGTGCTGCGCCCGGTCGAGGCCCTCGATCCGGCGCGGCTCGCGCGCAGCTTCGTGCTGCGTACCAGCGAGGGCTTCGTGGAGAACTTCGGCGCGGCGCTCATCGCCCGCGTCGGGGCCGAGGCGCCGGGGGTGCGCCTGCGCTTCCTGCCCAAGCCGGACAAGGACAGCACCCCGCTGCGCGAGGGCCTGGTGGATCTGGAAACCGGGGTGATCGGCAAGGGCACGGCGCCGGAGCTGCGGGTGCAGGCGCTGTTCCGCGACCGCTTCATCGGCGTGGTGCGCGAAGGGCACCTGCTGTGCCAGCGGGAGATCACCCCCGCCCGCTACGCCGCCGGCCGCCACGTGCTGGTGGCGCGCCAGGGCGTGGATCGCGGGCCGGTGGATGAGGCGCTCAAGGCCGTCGGGCTGGAGCGTCAGGTGGCCACCACCGTGGGTGGCTTTTCGACGGCGCTGGCGCTGGTGCGCAGCACCGACCTGATCGCCAGCGTGCCCGAGCGCCACACCGGGCTGCTGCGCGCCGGGCTGTTCAGCTTTGCGCTGCCGGTGCCCGTGCCGGAGATCACCGTGTCGATGCTGTGGCACCCGCGCCTCGACGGCGACCCGGCGCACCGCTGGCTGCGCGGCATCGTGCGCGGGGTGTGCGGCGCAGACTGACGGGCGCCCCATCGCCCCCCGCCCTGCGGCGTGCGCGACGTAACACATTGAAAAGAAATCTCCAGGCAGCGGCCGGAATAGGTGACCTTGTCCCTGCCCCGGGCGGATGCGCGTACCGTACCATCGGTGCTGCTTCGAACCTTGCGTCCCGATGCCCCGGTGGGGCTGGAGAAAACTCCCCCATGTCCTGTGATCCACGCGGTGCCTGCCGGCTGCCCGACGCGCGGCGTGCGATCCATGGGGCAATCGTCTGCTGCGCCCTGTGGCTGCTGCTCGTGTTCTGCGCCACGGCCAGTGCGGCCTGCGGCCTTGAGTCGGCGCCGCTCACCGATGCCGAAGGCGACCGCGTCCTCGATGTGGCGGAGATGTCGATCCTCCGCGACCCGGGCCGCCAGCTCACGATCGACGATGTGTCGTCGCCGGACGGCACGCAAGGCTTCACGCCGCTCAAGGGCGGGCTGTCGCTGGGCTTCACGACCGACGCCGTGTGGCTGAAGGTGTGCATCCGGCGCGCACCGGAAGCCACCCCCGAGTGGTGGCTGGAGTTCCGCGGCCCCTACGTCGACGACGTGCGCCTGTATTCCCGGCGCGGCGAGGCCGGCAACTGGCACGAATCCCGCGCGGGCGACCGCTACCCCGTCAGCAAGCGCGAGCTGCCCTATCGGACGATCGTCTTTCCGGTCAGCCTGCGCAACGCCGAGCCCGGCGTCTTCTACTTCCGGGTCGTGACCAGCTCGACGATGTCCACCGCCATCACCGCCGGCACGCCCAGGGCCTTCCGCATCCAGGCCCAGAAGGATCTGCTGCTGATCGGCGCGATGGTCGGCATCCTGCTGGCGATGCTGATGACCCATCTGGCCAATGGCCTGTGGACCGGCCAGCGGGTCTACCTTGGTTTTGCGGGCTTCACGCTGATCGTTCTGCTGGCCGTCCTGTCCGGCTACGGGCTGGTCGGCCAGTATCTGTTCCCTGACAGCGACTGGGTTGCCCACGCGGTGCTGAACACCTCGATCTACCTGTTCTACGCCGCGGCGATGCTGACGGCGCGCCGGCCGCTGCGCCTGAAGGAGCACTTCCCGTGGTTCGACCGCCTGCTGCCCTATCTCGCCGGCGCCACCGCCCTCGCCAGCCTCAGCACGCTGTTCGAGCTCAGTGTGTACGTCATGCCGTGGGTCCGCACCTCGCAGATCGTGTTCGTGGTGATCGGCGCCACCGCGGCGCTGAAGAGCCTGCGTCAGGGCCACACCTACGCGCGATGGATCCTGCTCGCCTACACCGGCTACGCCGTCCCGATGCTGATCGGCATCAGCCGCGTGCTGGGGCTGATCTCGTGGAACATCAACTTCGAGCCCACCGCCCCGGCGGTGCTCGAATACGCCCTGTTCCTGCACTTCGGCGTTCTGACCGAGCTGCGTGAACAGGCGGCGAAGCGGCAGTCGGCCGAGAACGAAGCGGAAAGCCAGCGCAAGCTGACCAGCCAGGAAGAACGCCTGCGCGGTGAGCAGGCGACCTTCTTTGCCTTCGTCGCCCACGAGCTGCGCAACCCGCTGGGCGTGCTCTACACCGGCCTCACCAACCTGCGGCGCAGCCTCGCGGGCACCGAACACGACGCGCGGATCGAACGACTGAATCAGGCTGCCCGGCGTCTGGGCGACCTGGTGGACCGTCACCTCGACCTCCAGAACCTCTCCCAGACCGACTTCAAACCCTGTCTTGCCACCGGCCAGCCCGAGCAGCCGGCGCAGGATGCGCTCCAGGCGCAGCGCCAGCTCCACGCAGCCCGCCACTTCGAGTACGCCCCGCCGGCGGCGCCCCTCGGCCCGATCTCGATGGACGCCGAGCTGGTCACCCTCGCCCTGTCCAACCTCCTCGACAACGCCGCCAAGTACGCCTTCGAGCAGTCACCGATCCGCCTGGAGATCGAACCGGGCCCGCAGTCGATCAGCTACCACGTGATCAACGACGGGCCGGGCCTGCCGCCGGAGCTCGGCGAGCGGGCCTTCAAGGTCTTCCAGCGCACCCAGGGCGAGGGCCGCGAGAAAGGCGGCTTCGGCATCGGGCTGGCGCTGGCATCCCATGTGGCCGCCGCCCACGGCGGGCACCTCGCCAGCCGTCACGCCAACGGGCAGACCCGCTTCACGCTGACGCTTCCGGCCTGAACCGGCGGCGTCAGCGGCTCGCGTCCCGGAAGAAGCGCCAGATCACATCCGTCGCGTCCAGCGCCTGGGATGCCGGCGCCTTGCCCCGGCGCACGGTGTCGGCGCCGGGCCAGCTGTGGCCGCCGGTTTCGGTGACGCACAGCTGCACGCTCACCCCGTCGCGACAGGCGGCGTGGGCCTCGCAGTAAGCGCCGGGCACATCGAAGGTGCGCTGCGCCGCCGGCCCGCACTGGTCGCGCTTCACCCAGCGGGCGATGGTCTCGGGCACCGAGACGAAATCCGTCACCTTGCTGGCATCGCGGAAGGCGCCCTGGCCGGCGCCACCGCCAAACAGCACGTGGTCGTCGTCGCGGGCGTGGATGTGCAGCACCGATATCGGGCGCGACGGGTTGCAGCTCGGGGTGGCGTCGGTGCCGGCCACCGAGGCCACGGCGCGGAACAGGTCGGCCGCGTCGCAGGCCAGCCGGTGGCTCAGCATGCCGCCGTTGGACATGCCGGTGGCGAAGACACGCGCCGGATCGATGGCCATCTGCCTGCGCACGTCGGCCACCACTGCGCGGGCAAAACCCACGTCGTCGATGTTGCGGTCCCGCGCGTCGCCGCAGCAGGCGCCGGCGTTCCAGGTGGCAAAGTTGCCGCCGGGCAGCCGGCTGAAACCATTGGGAAACACCACCACGAAGCCCTCCCGCCGGGCCTTGCCGACCCACCCGTAACGGGCGTCGTCGGCCATCAGCCCGGCGTTTCCGCCGCCGCCGTGGAAGGCCAGCACCAGCGGCACCGGCCGGCGCGGGTCGAGGCCGGGCGGAACGTACATCAGGTATTGGCGCTGCAGCCCATCGTGGGCCAGCGTATGGGCGAGGGGTGCAGGTGCGGGCTCGGCCCGGCGCTGCTCGAGGCGTTCGCGAATGCGTTCACGCAGGCCAGGCCGCTCGGCGTCCTGGGCGAGGGCGGCGGCCGATGCCGCGCACAGGGCGGCAAGAAAAAAGGGGCGGAGGCGGCGTTTCACGGCGTGTCCTCATGGCATGGGTGACCGCCGCCAAGATGCCAGAAATTCAACCCACTGTGCCCGGCGATCAACGCGGCGCGGCGCCGAAGCAGCCGAACGGAGGGCGTCGGCGCCCTCAGCAGCCCAGATCCCGGAAGCGGCTGCGCAGCCCGAACAGGCGCTGCTGTACCGCCGCCCGGTCGCCCCCTGTGGCCTGCCGCTCGCTCTGCTCCAGCGCAGGAAGCTGGCTGTCGAGCTGGCGACATTCCCGCTGGGCCTCCGACGAGAGCTTCAGCCGACGGCCGAAGGTATCGTACTGCTTCGCGTTCATCCCGCTGATGGGCTTGAGCGCGTCGGCCATCTGCTCCTGGAACACCTCCCGGCGCACGTCGTTGCCGATCCGCTCCTTGCCCGACAGCTTGCTGACCCCGCGGGTCGGCTCCACATCCACCTTGGTGGCGCCCATGCAGGGCACGTCGGAATAGACCACCCGCCCCCCTTCGTCGCACTTGAAGACCGTGCGGGACGGCGACGGCAGGGATTGGGCGGGGGCGAAACTGGCCAGGAACTGCGAGGCGGCAACGACTGCGACGACGTGATGGGACCGGAGCGGCATGGGACGGAGCGGGATGGGGGAGTGGGCTTGCCGGTAGGCGAGCAAATGGAAACATCCGAAATATGCCTTTATATTACCAATAATCTAAAGGCATTAACACTCCCCAACCCGGAACGGGCCGAAGACGCCCCCTCAGAGCGGCAGGGCGTGGCCGGCCTTGATCTCCCGCAGCGAGAGGTTGGAGCGGATCGCGCTGACTCCCGGCAGGCCCCGCAGGGTGTCGCGGACGAACGCGCCGTAGGCGTCGAGATCCGCCGCGACGATCTGCAGCAGGTAGTCGCATTCTCCGGTCACGTTGTGACAGAACAGCACTTCAGGCATCGCCGCCACACGCTGCTCGAACTGTAGCGGCGCATCGCCGGCGTGATCGCCCAGGGTCACCTGCACAAAGGCGACCACCCCAAGGCCCAGCTTGCGGCGATTCAGGTCTGCCCGGTAGGCGCTGATGTAGCCGTCCGCTTCCAGGCGCTTGAGGCGCCGCCAGCATGGGGTTTCGGAGAGCGCCACCTGCTCGGCGAGGCGCGCGTTGGTGAGCCGGCCATCCTGCTGCAGTGCGCGCAGGATGGCGATATCGGTGCTGTCGAGGGCATCCATGAAATTTTCTTCTTCGATGTTGTCAATGAAGGCAATTTTCTACCCATCAACGTGCCGATGGCGCAAGAAATAGCAATCCTTTTTCGGCCTTGCGGCGGCAAGATGCAGCCTCTTTCTTGCGAGGAATCCCGATGCCCGGCGTCACCGATCTGACCCTGTTCGTCGCGGCCCTGGTGGCGGTGTATCTCCTGCCCGGGCCGGACATGGCGCTGGCAATGTCCGCCGCGATGTCGGGTGGCACCCGTCACGGGCTGGCGGCAGCGGGCGGGCTGGCCGTCTCCCGGTCGATCCACGTGACCGTCGCCGGCGCCGGGCTGGTGGCCCTGCTCGCCGCCCACCCCGCGCTGTTCGCCGCGGTCCGCTGGGTGGGTGCGGGCTATCTGCTGTGGCTGGCGTGGAAGGTGGCGATGTCGTCCGACCAGCTGGAGCTCCGGCGCGAAGCCGGCCGGGCCCCGGCCTGGGACGCCGCCCGGCGGGGCGTGCTGACCAACCTGCTCAACCCCAAGGCGCTGATGTTCTGCGCGCTGCTGCTGCCCCAGTTCGTCCATCGGGACCAGGGCGGTCTGGCGGCGCAGTATCTGGTGCTGGGGATCGTGCTGGTTGGCATCGGCTTTGCGTTCGACCTGTGCTACGTGCTGCTGGCCGGGCGGCTGGCGGCGTTGCTGGCGGAATCTCCGCGCGCGGCGCGAGTGCAGCGGCTGGGCTTTGCCACGGTTTTCGGGCTGGCCGCGATCCGGCTGGCGATACGCGAGGGCTAGCGGCACAAAAGAACCGGGGCCGATCCTTGCGGAACGGCCCCGGCGTGATGCCTGACGGAAACCCGGTGGGCGATCAGCTGCCCTTCCAGCCTCCGCCCAGGGCCTTGAAGAGATCCACCGAGGCGCTGAGGCGCGCCTGACGGTTCTGCACCCAGGCGAGGGTGGCGTCGTTGGCGGTGCGCTGGGCGGTGAGCACTTCGAGGTAGGGCGAGTAGCCGCCGTCGTAGCGGGCCTGGGCGAGCTTGAGGGCACGCTGGGCGGCGGTCATGGCCTTGCCATAGGCGTCTTCGGCTTCGGCGTTCTGGCGCACGGTGACCAGCGCGTCGTTCACCTCGCGGAAGGCGGTCTGCACCGTCTTGCGGTAGGTTTCGAGGGTCTGGGTCTGCTGGGCCGTCACCTGATCCACCTGGGCGCGCAACCGGCCGCCCTCGAAGATGGGCTGGGTGATGCCGGCGCCGAGGGACCAGATGGCCGACGGGGCGCTGAACAGCTGGGACAGATCCTTGCTCTCGCGGCCGAAGTTGCCGGTGAGGGTGATGCTCGGGAACAGCGCGGCCTTGGCGACGCCGATCTTGGCGTTGGCGGCGATCAGGTCGGTCTCGGCCTTGCGCACGTCCGGGCGGCCTTCGAGCAGCGCCGACGGCAGGCCGGCGGGCGGCACCGCCGGCACCGGCAGGCGGCGCAGGTCGGCCGGGGCCAGCTTGAGCCCGGGCTGGCCGACCAGCAGGCCGATGAGGTTCTCGGCCAGGGCGCGGTTCTTCTCGAGCTGGACCTGGGCCGCCGTGTAGGTGGCGAGCTGGCCTTCGGCCTGCTGCACATCGAGCTGCGAGGCGATGCCGCCTTCGAAGCGGGTGCGGGTGAGCTGGGCGCTCCTGGCCTGGGCGGTGACCGAATCGGTATTGACCAGGATCTGGGCGTCCAGCGCGCGCAGGCTGAGGTAGGCCTGGGCCACCGACGCGGCGAGGCTCAGGGACACCGTGTCGCTGGCGTAGCGGGTACCCAGGGCCTGGGCGCGGGCGGCCTCGGAGGCGCGCCGGAGCTTGCCCCACACGTCCAGCTCGAAGGAGGTGGACAGGGCCATGCGCACGTTGCTGCGGGTGATCGGCGCGGTGGACGGGATGGGCGTGGCGGTGGTCTGGCTGATCCGGTTGCGGGTGCCGGCGACGCTGCCATCCACCTGGGGCAGCAGGGCTGCGTCCACCTGACGCAGCACGGCGTCGGCTTCCTCGATGCGGGCCGCGGCGATCAGGGCGTCGGGGCTGCTGGCCAGGGCCTGGCGGACGAGCTCGTCGAGGGTGGCATCGCCGAAGAGCGTCCACCAGTTGCTGGCCACGGCCGGCGCGGCGGAGAGCGGCGCCGCGGCGTATTGATCCGGCAGCTGGAGCCGGGCGTCGGGACGGGCGTAGTCGGGGCCGATGGCGCAGCCGGCGAGCGCGCCGGCCACGGACAGCGCCAGGAGGGCGGGAAGGGTGCGGAACATTACTTCACCTCCTCGGTGTGGGCGTGGGGCAGATCGCCGGCCGGGTGACGGACCTTGCCGCGGCTCAACCACTTGAAGAACAGGGGCACAAAGATGGTGGCGATGAAGGTGGCGGCGAGCATCCCGCCGACCACGCCGGTGCCCATCGAGCGGCGGGCGGCCGCGCCGGCGCCGGTGGAGATGGCCAGCGGCAGCACGCCCAGCACGAAGGCCAGCGAGGTCATCACGATGGGACGGAAGCGCAGCCGGGCCGCCTCGACCGCCGCCTCGACGATGCCCATGCCTTCGGCCTGCTTCTGGGCCGCGAACTCGACGATCAGGATCGCGTTCTTGGCCGCCAGCCCCACCAGCACCACCAGACCGATCTGGAAGTAGATGTCGTTGGGCATGCCGCGCAGGAGCACGGCCAGCAGGGCGCCGAACATGGCGAAGGGCACCGCCATGATCACCGCCAGCGGCAGGGACCACTTCTCGTACTGGGCGGCGAGGATCAGGAAGACCATCACGATGCCGAAGGTGAAGGCGATCACCGAGGCGTTGCCGGTGCGCTTCTCCTGGAAGGCCTGGCCGACCCATTCGGTGCGATAGCCTTCCGGCAGCACTTCGGCGGAGACTTCCTCGACGGCCTTGATGGCGTCGCCCGAGCTGTAACCCGGCGCCGCGCCGCCCATCACCTTGGCGGCGACGAAGCCGTTGAAGCGCTCGATCATCTCGGGGCCGGTGATGGTCTTGACGGTGGCCACCGCAGAGAGCGGCACCATCGACCCCCCGGCCGTCTTGACGTAGGACTTCAGGATGTCTTCCGGCTTCGAGCGGTAGGCCGACTCGGCCTGCAGCTGGACCTTGTAGGTCTTGCCGCCGCGGTTGAAGTCATTGACGTACAGCGTGCCGGTGGTGGCCTGCAGGGTGGCGTAGATGGAATCCAGCGAGATGCCCATCGACATGGCCTTGGGCTCGTCCACCTCGACGTACAGCTGCGGCGCGCTGACCCGGAAGAAGCTGTTGATGCCGGCAAGTTCCGGACGCTTCTTGAGGGCTTCGACGAACTGGCCGGTGACTGCCGCCAGATTGCGGGCATCGCCGTCGGCACGGTTCTGCAGGTACACCTCGAAGCCGCCGGCGGTGCCGAGGCCCTGGATGGGCGGCGGGTTGAACACCAGCCCCATGCCGTCGGGCAGGCTCATGCCGAGGCCCATGAACTTGCCGGCCATCTGCTCGGTGGTGACGGTGCGCTCCTCCCACGGCTTGAAGATGATGAAGGTGGTGGCGACGCTGGGCCGGTTGTTGCCGGTGATGAAGTCCACGCCCTTCACGAAGAAGATGTTCTCGATGTCGTCCGAGGCGATGCGCTGGCGCATCTGGTCGGTGGCGACGTTGGTGCGCTGGGCCGAGGCACCATCGGTGAGGGTGACGAAGCCGAACAGGTAGCCCTGGTCTTCGGCCGGCACGAAGCTGCCCGGAACGGTGCGCAGCAGGAAGGCCGCGGCGCCGATGGTCAGCAGGAACACCAGGGTGCCGATGATGCCGTGGCGCAAGGTGAGGCTGACGGTGCCGGTGTAGCTGTTGGTGAAGCGCTCGAACAGCCGGTTGAAGGGCTTGAACAGCGGCTTCTCCTCGTGGGTCGGCTTGAGCAGCAGGGCGCACAGGGCCGGGGTGAGGGTCAGCGCGACGATGCCGGAGATCACCACCGCGACCGCCACGGTGACGGCAAACTGCTTGTACAGCACGCCGGCGATGCCGCCCAGGAAGGCCACCGGCACGAACACCGCGCACAGCACCAGCACGATGGCGATCACCGCGCCCGAGACTTCGCGCATCGCTTCGATGGCGGCGTCCTTGGGCGAGAGCTTCTGCTCGTTCATCAGGCGCTCGACGTTTTCGAGCACGACGATGGCGTCATCCACCACGATGCCGATCGCCAGCACCATCGCGAAGAGCGTGAGGGTATTGATCGAGAAGCCGAACAGCCACATGCCGGCAAAGGTGCCGATCAGCGACACCGGCACCGCGATGATCGGGATCAGCGTGGCGCGCCAGTTCTGCAGGAAGAGATAGACCACCGCGATCACGAGGATCACCGCCTCGCCGAGGGTCTTCAGCACTTCCTTGGCGGATTCCTGGATGAAGCGGGTGGTGTCGTAGGGGATGATGTACTCGACGCCCTTCGGGAAGCGCTTCTGCATCTCGTCGAGGCGCGCCCGCACCAGCTTGGCGGTGTTGAGGGCGTTGGCGCCGGACTGCAGGTAGATGCCCATGCCGGACACCGGCGCGCCATTGACGGTGGTGCTGCGGTCGTAGCTGTCGGCGCCCAGTTCGATGCGCGCCACATCACGCACGCGCACCACCCCGTTGGGGCCGTCGGCCCGCAGGATGATGTTGCCGAACTCCTCGGTGGTGAGCAGACGGCCCTTGGCGGTGACGGTGTAGGTGAGCTGCTGGCCATTGACCATCGGCTCGGCACCGATCTTGCCGGCGGCGTTCTGGGTGTTCTGCACCCGGATCGCGGCGGCCACCTCGGAGGTGGTGACACCGAGCTTGGCCATCACGTCGGGCTTGAGCCACAGGCGCATGGCGTAGATCGGGTCGAACTGCTGGGCGTCGCCCACGCCGGGGATCCGGCGGATCTCCTCGACCACGTTGGTGTTCACGTAGTTGGAGAGGAACAGCGCGTCGTGGGTGCCTTCGGGGGAGCGCAGCGCCGCGAACATCAGGATGTTGTTGGAGCGCTTCTGCACCAGCACGCCGGTACGCCGCACGTCGTCGGGCAGGCGCGGCTCGGCCACCTTGACCCGGTTATTGACGGCGATCAGCGCGTTGTCGGGGTTGGTGCCCACCTCGAAGGTGGCGGTGATGGTGACCACCCCCGCCGAGTTGCTGGTGGAGTTGTAGTAGATCAGCCCTTCCACGCCCGACAGCTGCTCCTCGATGGGCGCTGCGACGGTCTTGGACAGGGTTTCGGCGTTGGCGCCGGGGAAGCTGGCGGTGATGATCACCGTCGGCGGGGTGATTTCAGGGTACTGGGCGACCGGCAGCGTGAGCGAGGCCATGAGGCCCGCGATCACGATGACGATCGAGATGACCGATGCGAAGATCGGGCGACTGATGAAGAAGCGTGACATGGATGGCGCTCCCTCAACCCTTGGCCGGCGCAGCGGCCGGGGCAGCGCCCGGCTTGCCGCCGGCCCCCGGGCCTTCGCCCGGCCCGTGCGGGGCCACGGTGGCGCCCGGACGGAGCTTGATGAGGTTGTCCACGATCACCTTGTCGCCGGCCTTCAGGCCACCCAGGATGACCCACTCCTTGCCGCTCCACTGGCCGGTCTTGACCGGACGCGGGGCGACCTTGTTCTCGGGGCCGACGGTCATCACCACCGGGCCGCCATCGGTCTGCATCACCGCCGCCTGGGGCACCTTGAACACGCCCTCGCGCTCGCCGGTGATCAGGCGCGCCTTGACGAACTGGCCCGGCAGCAGCTTGCCGTCCGGGTTGGGAAACTCGCCGCGGAACTGCAGCGTGCCGAGCTTCGGGTCGATCTGGCTGGCGGCAAAGTTGAGCCGGCCGCGCTGGGCGTAAGTGCTGCCGTCGGGCAGCACGAGCTCGACGCCACGGATCGCCTTGGGGTTGAAACGGCCATCCGGCGAAGCGTTGGCGAGTTCGGTGTCGGACACCGAGAAGCGCACCCAGATCGGGTTCACCTGGACGATGGTGGTCAGCAGGGTGCCGGCGCCGCTGGCGACCAGCGTACCTTCCGACACCTGGGCGCGGCCGGTCACGCCGGACACCGGCGCGGTGACGTTGGCGTACGAAAGATTGAGCTCGGCCTGACGCAGGGCGGCCTGGGCGGCCTGCACCGCCGCCTGGGCCACGCTGTTGTCGGAGGTGGCGGTGTCGTATTCGCGCTGGCTGATGGCCTGCTGGGCGAGCAGCGCCTTGAGGCGGGCGGCCTCGCGCTGGGTCTGCTCGACCTTGGCCTTGGCTTCGGCCAGCTGGGCCCTGGCCTGGGCCACGGCCACATCGAGGGGTTCGCGGTCGATCTGGAAGAGGGTCTGGCCGGCCTTCACGGTGGCGCCTTCTTCATAGACGCGCTTCATGAGGATGCCGCCAACCCGGGCGCGCACTTCCACTTCCCGCGCGCCTTCGGTCTGGGCGACGGCCTCGACGCTGGTCTCGGCGCGGGTGGGCTGCATCTCGACGGCGGTCACCGGCATCGGCGGCATGCCGCCGGCAGGCGGGCCACCGGCACCTTGTTCCTTGCCGGAACAGGCGCTGAGCAGTACAAGGGAAACCGCCAGGGCCGGCAAGGCGAGGCGGGACGAAAGGGGCTGCTGGGGGCGGGGGTTAGCGCTCAAGATCAACTCCAGGGCTGGATTTCTGGTTTGTATTGGGGCATAGTTTTATACAAACACGAATGTATGTAAATAGCTCTCAACATCATTCTACGACGGGATTAATGCAATATGGTTCGTAAGACCAAGGAAGAAGCCGAAGCGACGCGCCGCCAGATCATCGAGGCCGCCCGCCGGGTCTTTCTGGAATGCGGGGTGGGCAGCACCAGCCTCGAAAAGATCGCCGCCGCCGCCGGGGTGACCCGCGGCGCGGTGTACTGGCACTTCAAGAACAAGACCGATCTGTTCTTCGCGATGCGCGAGGATGCAGTGCTGCCTTTTCTCGACCGGGTGGTGTTCGACGCCGAGGCCAACGACCCGCTCGGCGGCATCGAGCACGCCCTGCAGGAGATCATCCGCATCCTGGTGGATCAGGCCCAGACCCGCGAGACCTTCGAGATCCTCGCGTTCAAGTGCGAATACGTGGGCGAGTTCAGCTCGATGAAGGGCTGCACCGCCGGGCAGATGGATTTCCTGGGGATGCTCACCGACGCCTACCGCCGGGCCGCCGCCAAGGGCCAGCTGCGCCTGCCGGTTGATCCGGAGATGCTCGCCTACGACACCTTCCTGTTCGTGGGCGGGCTGATCAAGCACTGGATTTCCAGCACGCCCGACGAGCGCTTCCGTACCGACGCCGAGCGCTTCATCACCCAGCACGTGGCCCTGCGCCGGGCCTGAGGCCGGTCAGCGGACCGCCGGCTGGCGGGTCACCATCCCGTGGCTCTGGAAGGCCCCCGGCGCCCAACTGGCGGGCGGCGCGAGCGGCTGGGTGCCGATGGGCAGCGCAAACTCGGCCCGGGGCGTGAGCAGTTCGCCCAGCGGGCCGTCGGGTTTATCGACCCGCCCGCGCAGGATGGCCGGCGGCGTGAAATCCAGCGATTCAGGCTCGATCGCCCCGCCGGGCAGCGGGAAGTTGCCCCGATGATCACCAGGCAGCGACACGCTGAAGCCCCCCAGCCCCACCGTGAGGTTGTTGCGGGTGACGATCTGGGTGTCCGGCGGCAGCTTGTCGGACCACGCCCGGGCAAACCACGCCGGCCGCCAGCCCGCGTTGATCAGCGTGTTGTGGGCCATCAGCAGGCGATTCTCGGCCCAGCGGCTGCCCTCGGCGCCGTAGGCCACGACGATCGGGTTGGGGCTGTCGGCGCTCTGGGCGATCACGTTGCCCACCACCACCGCCACCCCGCCTTCCGGAAACTCCAGCTCGTACGATGCCATGCCGCCGGGGCCATCCACCAGCAGGTTGTGGCGGATCTCGTTGCGCCCGGCCCGGCTCTTGACCAGATGCCCCTGGTAGCCCTGATGAAAGCGGCTGCCCTCCAGCACGAAGGACTTGATGTGCCCCACATAGAGCAGGTGGTGCAGCCGCCCCGGCTCGCGGGGCGCGCGGCTGAAGCTGCTGTTGTAGATGCGCAGCTCGGCGGTGTCGAAGTTGGCGGTGATGAGGCCGTTCTGGTTGTCCTCGAAGACGCAGTCGCGAACCTCCAGGCTGCCGTGCTCGAAGCGGATGCCGGCACCGTTGCCGTCGGCCACCCGGGCGCCGCGGAACTCGATGTTCTCGACCTTGTAGTTGCCATTGACGAACACCCAGATGCCCTTGCCGTCGGCGTCACGGCCGTCGGCGTCCAGCACCGGGCGACCGCCGAAGCCGCGGATGGTCAGGGATTTCTGGGCCCACACCGCCACGTCACCCTTGTAGGTGCCGGGGCGGATCAGCACGGTGTCGCCATCCTTGGCGATGCGCGCCGCGTCGGCGATGCGGGTGACGGATTCGCCCGGCCCGACGAGGATGGTCGCTGCGGCGGCCGGCAGGGCCGGCGCCGACAGCAGGATGGCGAGGAGCGCGGTTCGGACGTTCATGGCGATGGGCAACGGTCGGGAAAGACGATCAGCGCGCCGGCGGCTGGCGCAGGTTGAGGGCCAGCCAGGCGAGCAGCAGCAGGAAAACGGTGATCCGCGGCATGTCGAGCAGGCTGTCCACCATGCCCACCGTCGCCAGCCCCACCAGCGCCGCCAGCAACGTGGGCGCATGGGCCTGCAGACGGGTGGGCGCGCGGGCGAGGTGCCGCAGCCCGCCGACGAGGATCAGCAGCACCGCCGCGGCGCCTAGCACGCCCTGCTCCACGAAGGTGTGCACGAAGAGGTTCTTGCCGTGCCAGGGCAGGTGGTCACGGTCGGAGCTGAAGAACCAGTGGGCGCCGCCCTGCTCGAAGCCGCCGTTGGCCACCAGCGGCCGCAGCTGGGCGTCGGTGAGTTCGATGTCGTCCAGGTCGATGGGCGTGGGCGAGGTGGTGCCGAAGGTCAGCACCGTGGTGCGCGGCAGGCCGCCCACCGATGCGAGGCCCGGGTCGTTGAGCTGGCTGTCGACGGTGATCCAGCCCTTGCCGCCGGACAGGCGCACCAGCGCGGTGGCGCAGGGGCTGGCGTAGAGCAGGTGCTTGCGGCACACCTGCACGATCATCTGGGTATCCACCTCGCTGCGGGCCTTGAAGCGCAGGTGCAGCGGCGTGACGGTATCCACCGGCAGGCGCTGGGTGAGCAGCACCACCTCGTCGATGCTGCGCCCCTGGCGCGGCCCGGCCAGCCGCATCGCGCGGCCATTGGCATCGTTGATGAGCGCCAGCGAGCCCGGCGTGGCGGGGTCGGCCACCTTCCAGAAATACGCCTCGGGATAGCGCCCCAGGCCCAGCCCGACCAGCGCATCGAGCGGCCCCTCCACCAGCCCCAGGCTGCGGGTGGTGTGCTGGAAGCGGGTGCCGGCGTCGAAGCCGGTGTTGGACAGCCGGGCGCCCATGTAATAACCGCCGAGGGTGGTGACCACCATGCCGCCAGCCACCAGCACAACAAGCAGGCCCTGCAGATCGTGCCGGCGCGGCTGCCACAGGGGCGTGCGGCCGAGGGCCTGGCGGGCCAGCACGGCGATCACCAGCAGCGCGCCCCCCAGGCTGCCCATGAAACGCGTCGGCTCGCTCCAGAAGGCGCTGATCAGCACCGTCGCCAGGGCCAACCCGACCAGCAGCGCCAGCACCACGGCCCCGCCCACCCGTAGCCCGCGGCCACGCAGCGCGATGAGCAGCGCCGCCAGCGCCCACAGGCCGGCGTAGGCCAGATAGACGCCCTTCGGCAGGGCCAACGCTGCCGCCGCACAGTCCGCCGCCAGCTCCAGGCCGCCCACCAGCCCGAGCACGAAACCGCCAACCCGCATCCCCGCGAGCGCCGCCCCTGCCGGCCAGACCAGCAGGGCCAGGCCGGTGAAGGCCAGCAGCGCCCGGTAGCCGCCTTCGGGGAAGGTCAGCATTCCGCCCGCCAACACCACGCCCACCAGCGCGGCCAGCACCGCCGGATGGCGCCGCGGGCGATCCGCCGGCTGATGCGCCGCCGGCCGACGCAGGCTGGCCACACCGAGCACCGCCATCGACACGAACAGCGCGCCATAAACGATCCGCGAGAAGGTGGTGAACATCGCGTAGATGCCCACCCCGACCACCACCAGCGCCATTGCCCGACCCACCACGCCGTGGGCGCGCCGGAAGCTCAGCACCGCAAACGGGAAGCTCAGCATCAGCCACGCGTCCAGCGCCGCGCCGCCCACGTGCATCTCCCAGAACAGGGCCGAGGTGCGGTAATCCGACGCGAAATTGGTGAGGCCGGGAAAGGCCACCCGCTCCCACAGCGCGGCGAAGGCGCAGGCGGCAAAGCCGAGGGTGAGGCCCAGGGTCAGGCGATCCAGCGCCACATCGCCATCCCTCCGCACCGCCAGCTGCAGGAAGGGGATCAGCGCAAACGCCAGCAGAAAACCCTTGCCCACCCGCAGCGCATTGACCGTGGTGTTGTAGCCGATCAGCGCGCCCGCATCCAGCGCCGGGAGCGGCAGTCCGCCGCGCAGGCCGGCGATGGCCACGCTCGCTGCCAGCAGGCCAAACACCCCCAGGGCGCCGGCCCGCAGCTTGATGGGCGCCCGCCCGGCGAGGGTCGGCACGGGCGGGGCGAAGGCCTCCCGCAGCCCGAGGGCCGCCAGGGTGACGAGGGCCAGCGCATCGCTCTCGGTGAAGTGGATGTGCCCCCCCCACGGCGCCAGATCCACCACCGGCCACAGGGCCGGCAGCAGCACCAGCCACAGGGCCGGGCGGATCACCAGCGCCAGCCCGTAGGCGCCCAGCAGCGCACCGGCCACCGCCCGGTCGAGGGGATAGGGCGCGAACCACGCCGACAGGGCGACGATGGCGAGCACGAGCACCAGGCCGCCATACAGGCGGGCACCGGGGCCGGAGCGGTAAAGGGCGGCAGAGGAGTGGGCGGTGGCGGTCAAGATCGGCAGCGCGGGGGACGAAGTCAGCCAAGGATGCTAACCGATTCGAATGAAGGGCGGACGCCCGCGATCGCGTCCACCCTTGACCGGTGTCACGGCGCATCGCAGGATTGCGCATTCCGTCACGCCCGCCCGCCGATGTCCGCCTCCCCCGCCCCCGCCGAACCCACGCCCGCACTGCGCGCCCGGCCCCTCGTGGCCTGCCTGCTGGCGACGCGTCCGGCCTTTCTGGGGGTGACGCTGTTCGCCTGCCTCATCGGGCTGGCGGTGGCCCACGGCAGCGGCGTGGTCATCGACACCGGCAAGGCGCTGCTCACGGTGTGCTTCGCGCTGGTCGCCCACGCCGGCATCAACGTGCTCAACGATTTCTACGACGCCCGAAGCGGCGCCGACGCGGCCAACACCGAGCGCGTGTTTCCCTTCACCGGCGGCAGCCGCTTCATCCAGAACGGCGTGCTCTCCGAAGCCGAAACCGGCCGCCTGGGCTGGGCGCTGATGGCCGCCGTGGTGCCCGCCGGGCTGTGGCTGGCGTGGCATGCCGGGCCGGGGCTGATCCTCATCGGCCTTGCCGGACTCACCCTCGGCTGGGCCTACACCGCGCCGCCGCTGGCGCTGGTGTCCCGCGGGCTCGGCGAGCTCGCCGTGGCCGCCGGCTGGCTGATCGTGGTGATCGGCACCGACTTCGTCCAGCGCGGCGGGTTTGCGCTGGCGCCCTTCAAGGCCGGGCTCTCCTACGCCCTGCTGGTGGCGGCGATCCTGTTCATCAACGAGTTCCCCGACCTGCGCGGCGACGCCGCCGCCGGCAAGCGCACGCTGGTCGTCCGGCTCGGGCCGCACAGCGCCAAGTGGATGTTTCTGGGCACGCTGATCGTCGCCTACGGCTGGCTGGTGCTGATGGTCGGCCGCGACCAGCTGCCCCAGGGCGCGGCCGCCGCGGCGCTGACGCTGATCCTCTCGTTCCGCGCCGCCCGCCACCTGCTCGCCCACGCCGACGAACCCGCCGAACTCGCCCCGGCCATCAAGCTGACCATCGCCGCCGCCAACCTGCACGGCCTCGTCCTCGCCGCGACGCTGGCCTTCGGACGCTGGCCGGGAGCCGTCCAATGAGCTTTACCCTGCCCTTCGCCTCGGCCGACATCCGCGGCGTGATCTTCGACATGGACGGCCTGCTCCTCGACAGCGAGCGGGTGGCGCTGGCCACCGTCGCCGCGGCCGCCGCCGAGCTGGGCCTGGAATGGCGCTACGAGGTGGGCCTCGCGATGGTCGGCCTCAACGCCCACGACGGCCCGCTGGTGATCCGCCGCCACCTGGGCGACGACTACCCCACCGCGGCGCTGTACGAGGCCTTCGGGCGGATCTACGAGACCGCCATCCTTGAAGGCCGCATCCCGGTGAAAGGCGGCGCCGCCGAGCTCTTCGACCAGCTCGACCGCCTGGCCCTGGGCCGCGTGGTGGCCACCTCCACCCGCCGCTCCCGGGCCGAACCCAAGCTCGCCGCCGTCGGCCTGCTGCCACGGGTGCACGGCATGGTGTGCGGCGACGAGGTCGAGCGCGGCAAGCCGGCGCCGGACATCTTCCTCGCCGCCGCCGCGCGGCTGGGCGTGCCGGTCGAGCACTGCCTGGTGCTGGAAGATTCCAACGCCGGCGTGCGCGGCGCCCTG
>NZ_BSPX01000083.1:0-18218 GCF_030161255.1 Zoogloea oryzae | reverse complement strand
CGGCGCCTGCGCCGCCAACCCGGCGGCGGTCGCCATCCCCTGCCACCGGGTGGTGCGCATGGGCGGCGCCCTCGCCGGCTACCGCTGGGGCCTCGAACGCAAGCGCGCCCTCCTCGACCGGGAGGCCGAAACATGACCACCGCCTGCCTCTTCGACGACCTCGCCGCGCCCGCCGACATCCCCATCGACCCGGGCGCGGTACTCCTGCCCGGCTTCGCGCTGGCCGACGCCCCGGCCCTCCTCGCCGCCATCGACGCGGTAGCCGCCGCCGCCCCCTTCCGCCACATGGTCACGCCCGGCGGCTTTCCCATGTCGGTGGGCACCACCAGCTGCGGCCTGCTTGGCTGGATCACCGACCGCCGCGGCTACCGCTATTCAGGCGCCGACCCGGACACGAATCGCCCCTGGCCCGCGATGCCGCCCCTCCTGCAACGCCTCGCCTTTGATGCCGCCGCCCGCGCCGGCTTTGCCGGCTTCACCCCGGACGCCTGCCTCATCAACCGCTACGCCCCCGGCGCAAAGATGGCCCTGCACCAGGACAAGGACGAGCGCGACTTCACCCAGCCCATCGTCTCCGTCTCCCTCGGCCTGCCGGCCACCTTCTTGTGGGGCGGCGACGCCCGCGGCGACAAGGCCCGGCGCATCCCGCTCCAGCACGGCGACGTGTTCGCGTGGGGCGGCCCGGCGCGGCTGCGCTTTCATGGCATCGCGCCCCTCAAGGACGGCGAGCACCCCGCCACCGGCGCGTGCCGCATCAACCTCACCTTCCGCAAGGCCGGCTGAAGCACGCGGGCGCGAACTCATCGGCCCGCCCGGCGACAAACCGACTGAGCCCCCACCGAAGGCGCCCGCCATGCAACTGCCCGCCGACTTCCGCCCCGCCGACTTCCTCGCCTTCCACGGCCGCGACGCCCGCCAGGTGGCCGAGCGGGTCACCGGCAGCCGCATCGAAAAAGGCATCCTGTGGCACGGCCACCCGGCTCGCCTTACGCTCGATCTCTCACCCGGCCGGGCCGAGGCAAGGCTCGACGTGGACGGCCCCGCGCCCGATCCCGCCGAAGTCACCCCCCTCGCCCGCCACCTGCTCGGCCTCGACCAGCCTGTCGCCGAACTTGCCGCCGCCCACCGGGATCACCCGCAACTCGGCCCCCTCCTCGCCCGCCTCCCCGGCCTGCGCGTGCCCCAAGCCGCCACGCCCTTCGAAGCCCTCAGCTGGGCCATCACCGGCCAGCAGATCAGCCTCGCCGCCGCGGTGAGCATCCGCCGCCGGCTGATCGAGACAACCAACCTGCATCACTCCAGCGGCCTCGCCTGCTACCCCGACGCCGCCACCCTCGCCCGCCTCGACGAGCCCACCCTGCGCACCGCCGGCTACTCCGCCACCAAGGCCGCCACCCTCCTCGAAGTGGCCCGCCGCACCGCCGACGGCCGCCTGCCGCTGGACCACTGGCTGCACACCCGCACCCCCGCCGCCGAAATCCACGCCACCCTCGCCCAGCTCCGCGGCATCGGCCCGTGGACCATCGACTACACCCTGCTCCGCGGCTTCGCCCAGATGGACGGCTCCCTCCACGGCGACGTGGCCGTGCGCCGCAAACTCCAGGCCCTCCTCGGCCACGACACCCCGCCCACGCCCAAGGAAACCCAAGCCTGGCTCGCCCAGTTCGCCCCCTGGCGCGCGCTAGTGGCGGCAATGCTGTGGGCAAGCTGAAAGGCGCCGGCCTGTCGCTCAGGCGTAGGTCGGGTTAGCCCACGGGGCGTAACCCGACACCACAACGCCATCCCACGCTGCCGGGACGACACGAGCGAAGACTGCCGAGCGCGGGAAAAGACGCCGGTGGAAACGATGACACCGCATCGCCGTGCGGGATGTCGGGTTACGCCCTCCGGGCTAACCTGACGAACTGCGCCGGACATCCCCGCCCGTTGCTCCTCTGCTCGACGGCTCAGACGGGCTGTTGCCGAGCACCGAGCCCTTACACGCCGCGTCGAGGGTCACATGACGCGAACTATCTGTAGGGGCGACTTCAGTCGCCCGCGGACTCCCAGCCACCGCCCCGTCATTCCTGCGCTATGCTCCCGGCAAACCATCGCGCAAGCACCCGACCGATGAAAACCGCTCGCCACCTCCTCGCCACCACCCTTGTCGCCCTCACCCTCGCCAGCCCCGCGAGCGCAGAAGACAAGACCGTTCCCGAATCCGACTTCACCGCCTACAAGGAACTCGCCCAGGTCAAGCTGGACGCGGCGAAGGAGAGCCTGCAGAAGGACGTCGCCGCGCTGGGCACGCGGGTGGATAACCAGGACAAACGGATCGACCAGCAGGGGAACCGGATCGGGGATGTGAGCATTTCCCTCACCTGGTTCGGCATTCTCCTCACCCTCCTCGCCATCATCGCCGGCTTCGTCGGCTACTACACCGCCAGCACCAAGGCCCGCAAGGAAGCCCAGGACGAAGCCCGAAAGGCCGTCGACGACTGGCTAAAGACGCACGAAGCCGACCTGAAACAACGGATCAAAGCCGCCGAAGACTTTGCCGCCGAATCCCGCGCGCACATCCAGACCTTCGAGGACGAGATCAACCAGCTCAAGGCCCAACTCAGCGACAAGCTCATCACCCACACCAACAATAAGATGGCCGAAACGACGGCACTGGTAGAAGACGCCAAGCGGCAGATTCAAGCAACCATCGCGCAATCCACGGACCAGACGACGCCTCCCGCCTCACCCGCAGCCCTCGAAGCTTTGCAGGCCCAGGCCGAGAACCTGCTCCACAAGGCGGAAGCCGAATACACTTTCAACGACTGGGACAACCGCGCCTTCGCGGCCTTTGGGGAAGACAAATTCGACGATGCCGCGCGGTATTGGCAACACGTATCGGAGGCCCCCGATACGCCACCCGACATCGTGGCGCGGGCCCTGAGCAATAGGGGCGTCGCGCTCGCAGAACGGGGACACGCCGACGAAGCCATCGCCGCCTACGACCGCGTCGAGGCCCACTACGCCAACGATACCGCCCCCGCCTTGCGTGCGCAGGTGGCAATAGCGCTCTTCAACAAGGGCAACGCCCTCGGAAAACGCGGACGCACCGACGAGGCCATCGCCACCTACGATCTCGTCGACGCCCGCTACGCCAACGACACAGCCCCCGCCTTGCGCGAACTGGTGGCAAAAGCGCTCTTCAACAAGGGCGTCGGCCTCGGACGACTCGGACACAACAACGAGGCTATCGCCGCCTACGAGCTCGTCGACGCCCGCTACGCCACCGATACCGCCCCCGCCTTGCGCGAGCAGGCGGCAAAAGCGCTCGTCAACAAGGGCGTCGCCCTCGGACGACTCGGACACACGGACGAGGCCATCGCCACCTACGAGCTCGTCGAGGCCCGCTACACCAACGACACCGCCCCCGCCTTGCGCGAGGCACTGGCAACAGCGCAAATCAATAAGGGCAACGCCCTCGAACAACGTGGACGCACCGACGAGGCCATCGCTGCCTATGAGCTTGTCGAGGCCCGCTACGCCAACGACGAAACCCCTGCCTTGCGCAAACAAGTGGCTTACGCGCAGACCGGCAAGGGTTTCACGCTGCTGTATCGGGCCAAGGCGCATTGGGCCACGCTGGACCGACGGCACGCCGACCTGGATCTGGCTGCCCGCCTGTTTGAGCAAGCGGAAGCGGAAGCAGACGTGGACGACAAGCCGATCGTCCTCGGCAACCGCGCCTACTGCGCCCACTTGCGCGGAGAGCCAGTCGAGGTCGTCCACCCATTGCTGGAACGGGCCCTGAAGGAAGGACGAGAACAGCTCTACCAAGCCACCCTCGACGACCTCGCCATTCACCCGGTGCCGGAGGATGCGGCGTATCGCGTCTTGTTGGACGAGGTGTGGGCGGAGCTGCGGGGGGAAGACCCGCCTGCGGCGGCGCCTGGCGCCGGTTGAGCCCAGCGCTCGACCTGGCTTGCGCAGGAAAATCCCTCTGGGCTCCAGTTAAATTGTCCGGCAGCATATTTTCTGCGGCTTCCGGCTTCAATTTAATGCCTCGACGGTATTAAAAAATCGCTCGCGGCTTTGTCGAGAAATTCCTCTGAGCAATTAATTATTTCCAGATTCGGGCAGCCGCTGGCCGATTCGGGATTAATTAATTGCCGGCGTCTTCTCGATAATTGCAATTTTTCCGAGCCCCTGCGTGAAAAAGGGATTTTCCTGCAGGGTTTGGGAATTTTTTAATTCCGTGGCGGGATTTTCCTCGGAGGGATAGCCCCAGGGCTGGAGAGCTGCGGAGATAAGCTGGCGAGGTTCGGGATGACGCTGGGCGGATTCGGTGCAGGGCTGGGGCGATGGGGGATTTGTCTGGAAAGGCGTGGGATCTTGCTGGCCGGGTTTTTTGGTGAGGCCGGGTGGATTGGGGATTTGGTGGAGCGGCGGGGTGGGCGACTGAAGTCGCCCCTACAGTCGACCGACAGTCGACCGACAGTCGGCCTTACAGGACGCCGACCTTGACCATCTTCCGCCGCAGAAACGCGATCTGCGTCTGCAGCGACAGCCCCTTCGGGCACACGTCGTGGCAGCCCAGCAGGCTCATGCAGCCGAACACGCCGGTGTCGTCGCCGATGAGCTCATAGAAGTCGTCGTCGCTGCGGGTGTCGCGGGGGTCGAGGCGGAAGCGGGCGATCTTGTTGAGGCCGACGGCGCCCACAAAATCGGGGCGCATCTGGGCGGTGCCGCAGCCGGCGATGCAGCAGCCGCATTCGATGCAGCGGTCGAGCTCGTAGATGGCTTCGGCGAGAGCCGGCTCCATCGGGGCCTCGACCGCGGTGAGGGCGGTTTCTTCCTGGCTGTGGATCCAGGTTTCGAGGCGTTCGGCGGTGCCGCGCATCCACTTGCCGGTGTTCACCGACAGATCGCCGATCAGCTCGAACACCGGCAGGGGCGCCAGGGTGATGAGGGGGTCGAGGTCGCGGGTGAGGCAGCGGCAGGCCAGGGTGGGCTTTCCATTGACGAGCATTGCGCAGCTGCCGCAGATGCCGGCGCGGCACACGAAGTCGAACTGCAGCGAGGGGTCGAGGCGCTCGCGGACTTCGCCCAGGGCGAGGAAGAGGGTCATGCCCTCGGCTTCCTCCACGAGGAAATCCTGCCAGTGGGGGGCGATGCCCTCGCCCGGGCTGCTGCGCAGGATGCGCAGGGTGAGGCTGCGGGGGGCGGTCATGGCGGGGCCTTTCGCGGGGGCGGGCTCAGTGGCTGCCGCGCACGGGGATGCGCATGCCGTCCCAGCCTTCGGCGTGGATGCCGGGGGCGACGGCGATGTCGTGGCCCAGGTCGCGGATGAAGGCGGTACAGGGCACGCCGGGCACGCCGTTGATCGTCACGCTGCAAGTGTTGCAGGCGCCGGAGTGGCACATGAAGCCATCGGCCCAGGTGGGCGGCAGCGTGCCCTTGGCCTGCTTGATGGCGCCCAGCAGGGTCATGTCGGGGGCTTCGACGATCTCGACCGGGGTGGAACCGCCGGTGAGGGTGCGCAGATGGAGGGTGACGGTGCGGATGTGGGACATGGGAGCGTTCATGGTGTGTCGTCTCCGGGCCTTTCGTTGCGGCCCCGGTAGCGTTCCGGGAGCAGGTGGTCGAAGGGCATCAGGGCGTGTTGCAGGGTGTATCGGTCGGCGTGGCCGAAGGCTTTGCGGATGGCGTTGATCTCGTCCGCGCGGATGGCCGTGGCCGGGTGTTCGATGGCGTTGCGGGCGCCGTAGCCGCGCCAGCCGGGGGGCAGTTCCATCGCCGCCACGTCCAGGTCTTCCCAGGCGAGGGTCGGCAGGGTGTCGTCGCCGTGCCAGATGGCGAGGGTGCGCTTGAGCCAGTGGGCGTCGTCGCGGGCGGGGTAGTCCTCGCGGTAGTGGGCGCCGCGGCTTTCGGTGCGGGTGAGCGCGCCGTGGGCCACGCACAGGGCCAGCTTGAGCATCTTCTGCACCCGGTAGGCGGACACCAGCTCGGGGTTGCTGCCGGGGCGGCGGGTGGCGATGCCGATGTGGCGGCTCTTCTCCAGCAGTTGCCGGAGTTCTGTCACCGCGGATTCGAGCAGATCGCCGCGGCGGAAGATGCCCACCTTCTCGGTCATGATGTCCTGCATCCGTCGTGTGAGTTCGGCTGCGCTTTCGCTTCCGTTGCCATGCAGCAAAGTGTCGAGCTTTGCCTGCTCCCGTTCGAGGAATTCCCGCACGAGGGCGGTGGAGACATGCAGATCGCCTGCGGCGGATTCCACGAAGTCGGCCATCTTCTCGCCGACGATCATGCCGGCGACAACCGTTTCGGCCACCGAGTTGCCACCCAGCCGGTTGAAGCCGTGGAGATCCCAGCAGGCGGCCTCGCCGCAGGCGAACAGGCCGGCAAGGCCACGGGCGTGACCGGCGGCGTCGGTGCGGATGCCGCCCATCGAGTAATGCTGGGCCGGGCGCACGGGGATCATGTCGCGGGCCGGGTCGATGCCCAGGAAGTGCTGGCAGATCTCCTTCACCTCGCGCAGGCGGCCGTCGATGTGGGCCTTGCCGAGCAGGGTGATGTCCAGCCACAGGTGTTCGCCAAAGCGGGTCTTCACCCCGTGGCCGGCGCGGATGTGCTCTTCCATGCGCCGCGACACCACATCGCGGGAGGCCAGCTCGCGCTTTTCGGGCTCGTAGTCGGGCATGAAGCGGTGGCCCTTGGCGTCGCGCAGCAGCCCGCCGTCGCCCCGACAGCCTTCGGTGACGAGGATGCCGGCGGGGAAGATGGTGGTCGGGTGAAACTGCACCGCCTCCATGTTGCCCAGGGGCACCACGCCGGTTTCCAGCGCGATGGCGGCGCCGATGCCTTCGTTGATGACGGCGTTGGAGCTGACCCGGTAGATCCGCCCGAAACCGCCGGTGGCGATGCAGGTGGCCTTGGCCACGTAGGCCGAGAGTTCGCCGGTGACGAGATCGCGCACGATGGCGCCGTGGCAGCGGCTGCCGTCGTGGATCAGCGCGATGGCCTCTGTGCGCTCGTGCACCGGGATACTTTCGGCCACGGCCTGGTCGGAAACCGCGTAGAGCATGGCGTGGCCGGTGCCGTCGGAGACGAAGCAGGTGCGCCACTTCTTGGTGCCGCCAAAATCCCGGGCGGCAATGAGGCCGTGCATGGCGGCGGGTTCGGTGAGCGTCACCCGCTGGCCGTCCATCACCACCTCGCGGGGGCCGGCCTGGATGCGGTTCCAGGGCACGCCCCAGGCGGCGAGTTCGCGCACGGCCTGAGGCGCGGTGTGCACGAAGAGGCGCGCCACCTGCTGGTCGCAGCCCCAGTCGGAGCCGCGCACGGTGTCTTCGAAGTGCACGTCCTCGTTGTCGCCGGCGCCCATCGCGGTGTTGCCGAGGCTGGCCTGCATGCCACCCTGGGCCGCGGCCGAGTGGGACCGCTTGGGCGGGACGAGGCTCAGGATGGTCACGTCGTGGCCGCGGCGCCGGGCGCCCACGGCGGCGCGAAGGCCCGCGAGGCCGCCGCCGATCACCAGCACGTCGGTGTAGTGGATGCGCATGGTCAGCCCCGGGCCGTCTTGGCCGCGGTGGGCACGTAGGGTTCGCCGGCGCGGTCGGCGTGGGCGATGCCCAGCTGCACGTAGGCCAGCAAGGTGACGAGGCCGAGGCCCACGAAGAACACGCTGAAGGCCGTCTTCACCGCCCGCAGGCGGCGCCGGCTGGCGGCCGGGTCGCGCCCTTCGAGCCAGCCCCACTTGAGGGCCAGCCGGTACAGGCCGACGCTGCCGTGGAGCTCGACCGCAAACAGCAGCAGCAGGTAGAGCGGCCACATGGTGCCCGTCCAGATGCGGTCGGCGGATTCATAGGGGCCGATCAGCTCGGGATGCACCAGCATGCCGTAGAGGTGCACGGTGCCCAGGAAGAACAGCGTAAAGCCCGTCCACAACTGCAGCCACCACAGGCCGGTGTCGCTGTGGCGCAGCTGTCGGCGATGCTCGGCAAAGGCCCGGTACTGGCGCCAGTTGGCGGGAAACTTGCGCAGCGCCAGCCACGCGTGGCCGACGAAGACCGCCAGCACGAAGCCCACCACGCACGACACGACCCACGGCTGGGGCGCGCCGAACAGCCAGCCGGCCTCGAAGAAGCGGGCGACGGTGTAGAAGGCATCGTGGCTGATGAGGATGGACGACACGAAGAACATGTGCGCCACCAGAAAGACCGCCAGAAACAGCCCGGAGGCGCTCTGGAGCAGGTCGAGCCGGGCGGGCCAGCGGCTCTTCTTCAGGCGGCGGGCGGCGTGGGCGGGATGGGAAACCGCAGCCGGAATGCCCGGAATGGCCGGGGCGGCGGCGTCGGGCTGGAAGAGCCCGGTCTGTTCGATGGAACGCGTCATGATGAGGAGACCGCGGTGAATCAACCACCAGCCGGCTGGTCATGGGGCACCTGCGCGGGGGACGCATCCCTCGCCCGGTGCGACACAACCCGAACCTGGGGTTCGAGCCGGCGCCTTGTCTCCTCTTTTTTTCTCTCTTGGGCTACAGCACTGATCGACGGCGTGACTTCAAACTAGTCCGTCTTTGCTTATATTGCTGTGCACAATGCCGCGATTAACGGTCGGACACCGGGCGAATTGAGGGATTTCCACCAGCGCCCACCGGAATCCGTTGTTTTTCGGCAACAGGAACGCCGGCGCGGCCGGGGTTACACTGGCGCCCTTCCCTTTCACGCCCCACGCATCATGCAAATCTGGATCGACGCCGACGCCTGCCCGGCCGTGGTCAAGGACATCATCTTCCGCGCCGCCGAACGCCTGCAGATCCAGACCTTCGTGGTGGCCAACCGGCTGCTGCGCACGCCGCCGTCGCGCTTCATCCGGGCGATTCAGGTGCCGTCGGGCTTCGACGTGGCCGACGCCCACATCGTCGACACCCTGGCGGCGGGCGATCTGGTCATCACCGCCGACATTCCGCTGGCCGCGGCGGTGCTGGAACGCCAGGCCCACGCCCTCAACCCGCGGGGCGAGATGTACACCGCGGCCAACATCGCCGAGCGGCTGTCGATGCGGAATTTTCTGGAAGAACTGCGCAGCAGCGGGGTGCAGACCGGCGGCCCGGCGGCCTTCAGCCAGGCCGACCGGCAGGCCTTTGGGGCCGCGCTGGACCGCTTTCTGGCCAGGGCGACGCGCTGAGCCTCAGCCGTCCAGATCGGCCGCCAGCTGGCGTGCGATGGCCGCCAGGGCGCGGACCAGATCGGGCGCCGACAGCGCATCGAGGGGCGTGGCCATGTCGTGCATGGCCTGGATGTGCCCCACCGGATTCGGCGCATCGCCGATCGCACTGAGCAGCACCCAGCGCACCTTGACCGCGTAGCGGGCCGCGGCCTCGAGGAAGAAACCCAGCTCCTCCCTGCGGATGAAGGGCGAGGCCAGAAAGCCCGGCGACACCAGCAGCAGGGCGACGCGGGTGGAGGCCAGCGCCCGGTCGATGGCGTCACGCCACATCTCGCCAGCCTCGATCCGGGTGTCGTCCCACACCTGCAGGCCGCGCAGCTCGACGTAGGGTTCGAGCGGCGCCTTGACCACGTCCAGCCAGGCCTTGTCCCGGTGGCTGTAGCTGATGAAGAGCTGGCTGCGGGAGATGCGCGACAGGCGGTTGGCGAAGCCGCGCATCATCGCCGAGGCGGTCATCACCGCCCGCTCGTCGTGGATGCGGTCGGCGGGCCGGCTGCCCGTCTGGGCCCGCCGGCGCTCGCCGGAGAGGTCATTTCCCCAGTCGCGCAGGCAGGCCGTGGCGGCGCGGCGCCCGGCTTCGAAGAGGTAGGGCTTGCGCGTCTGGGCGGCGTCGAACTGCTCCATCTCCAGATCGAACACCGGCACCTCGATGAGCCGCGCCCGGGGGATTTCGTCGATGAGGTAGTGGTCGCGGCTGGCCACCCCGGCACCGACGATGGTCTTGATGAAGCGGCCGATGCCCTGGGGCGGCGTGGTGACCGGCGCGTCCGCCGGCTGCAGCGCCACGATGGGGTATTCGTCGTCAAAGCGCCCGACCATCCAGATCGGGCAGTGGGTGGCGATCGCCGCATCCACCACCACCCGCCCGCCGGCTTCGTGGGGCGGGAAGAACAGCGGGATGCCCACCGCGATGCGCACCGCCTCGGTCACCTTCATGTCGGCGTGGGTTTCGCTGGCATACACGAGGAGCTGCTTCGAGAGCAGGTCGATGCCCGCCGTGGCGAAGGGGATCGCCATCTCGCCGAAGGTTTTGCCGGGGCCGATCAGGTCTTCCATGATCTGCACCACCGCGTCGCTGTCGTAGGGCGCGAAAGGCCAGCGCAGCCAGGACACGTAGCGCAGCGGCCCGGGCAGGCTGGGCTTGCCCAGCAGGCGGCGCAGATCGACCGCCTCGACCCGCGCCTGCACTTCGCGCATCGGCAGGCCGGTGGCGACGAGGGCGCCGATCAGGCTGCCCGCCGAGCAGGCCGAGATGCTGGCGAACTCGATGCCGGCCTCTTCGAGCACCGCCAGCGCGCCCACATAGGCCAGGGTCTTGACACCCCCCGACCCGAGCACGAGATGAACTCGGGTGCGCGGTGTCGGAAGGGCGGTCACGGTCTCGCCTCAGCCCAGCGCGGCGGGCTTCGTGCAGCCGTCGTCCATGCCGTCCAGCTCGATCTGGATGGTGGGGTGGTGAATGCGGAAGCGGTGCTTCAGCCCCTCGGCCACGTCGATGAGGAAGCTGTCGCCCGGATGGCCGTCGGGCATCACCAGATGCACCGACAGCGCGGTTTCGGACGTGCCCAGCGCCCAGATGTGCAGGTCGTGCACGTCCTTCACGCCGGGCAGGCCGGCAAGCCAGGTGTGCACATCGACAAGATCGATGCCCTCCGGCACGCCGTCGAAGGCCAGGTGCAGCGACTGACGGAACAGCCCCCACGATCCCACCACGATCACCGCGGCGATCGCCAGGCTGACCACCGGGTCGAGCCACACCCAGCCGAAGTGCAGGTACAGCGCACCTGCCGCCACCACGCCCAGGGATACCAGCGCATCGGCCGCCATGTGCAGAAAGGCGCCGCGGATGTTGAGATCGTCCTTGCTGCCGGACATGAACAGCACCGCGGTGATGCCGTTGATGAGCACCCCGACGGCCGCGACGACGATGACCGTCCAGCCGGCCACCGGCTCGGGCGACTGCAGGCGCTGCACGGCCTCGAGGGCCAGGGCCCCCATCGCCAGCAGCAACAGCACGCCGTTGGCGAGTGCCGCGAGGATCGAGGCCCGCGCCCAGCCGTAGGTGAACTTGTGGGTCGGGCGCAGGCGCGCCGCGGCGCTGGCGCCCCAGGCGAGGATCAGCCCGGCGACGTCCGACAGGTTGTGGCCGGCGTCGGCCAGCAGCGCGAGGGAATCGGACATCCAGCCATAGAAGGCCTCGACCAGCACGAAGCCGATGTTGAGGGCGATGCCGATGGCGAAGGCCCGGTCGTAGGACGCCGGCCCGTGGTGGTGGCCGTGGCCGCCGTGACTATGGCCGTGCCCGTGAGCGTGGCTGCAGGCGTGGCCGTGCGCGTGGTCGTGTTGGGCGTGCTCGTGACTCATCGGCCGGGCAGCATCAGCTCCTCGACGCTCTTGCGCAGGGAGCGGGACTTGGGCGGATCGCTCACCCCGACGCGGCAGAAGAAGGTCAGGCCCTGGTCGTGGCCGAAGCCGCCAATGCGCTCGAACTCATCGGCCAGCGCCGCGGCGCCCTGCTGGATCTCGGGCACGGCCGAGAAGCTCAGGCCCGCGCGGGCGTACCAGCGGAAGATCAGCGGCGTCATCTCGGGCTGCAGGTGCAGGCCCACCGCCGCGGCGGTCAGCCACACCCGCTGCAGGGCGATGCCGCCGCGCACGTGGGCCTCGACGCCGACCGCCGGAACGTCGGCCTTCACCAGCACGTGAGCGGCGCAGGCGATGGCCGGAATGTAATCAAGCTGCACCCGCGGCGCGATGGTGCCGCCGAGGTATTTGTTGAAGAACTGGACGCGGCCCCAGCTGGCCATCACCCACTCCATCAGCCGGGCGGTGGCGCCATCGACGCCCACCGCCTGCTCGGGGATGCGATCCTTGCTGAAGCGGGTGCGCCACTCGATGATCTCCTTGTGCACCGGGTAGGCCTCGGGGCAGGTGAGGCGCAGGTAGGCGTTTCGCCACAAGAGGCCGGCCACCTGGCGGCGCTCGGCGCCGGATTCGAAGAACTGCACGCTGTAGCCCGCGCCAGGTGCCGCGGCCAGGGCGCTGCGCTGGGCGGCGGTGAGCGGCGTGGTGCGCATCGGCCGGCGCTGCACGGTGCGGCTCTCGACGAAGGGCAGGAGCGGATCGGGGGCGATGCCCGGCGCGGGGGTGAGCCTCACGTCGAACACCGGCGATTTATCCGGGCTGCCCGGGCGCAGCTGCCAGCTGGCAGCCAGGCCTTCGCCGGTGGCGGCAATGCGCAGGGTCTCGAGCAGCGCACCGTGGGCCATGTGGCTGGCGTGGCCGTTGAAGTCGTAGAGGCACCACTCGCGGGTGTCGTTGCCGTGGATGGCGATGTGGTCGTCGGCGACGATCTCGAAACGCCAGGGCTGGGTGTTGTCGCCACTGGGGGCCCAGCGGGCCAGGTCGAGGATTTTCAGCAGGGTTTCACGGCTGGCCATCGAGGGCTCTCCTGGATCGGAAACGCGGGGCGGGTCGGTGGTCGGGTCAGGCGGTGCGGGCAAACTTGCCCTGGCGCATCGCCTTCAGCTGGCGGCGGGCAATGAACAGGCCGATCTGCTGGATCGGGTTGCGGTTGCCGCCCGGCCGCCAGGTTTTGATGTAGCGGTTGCGGTAGGCGTCGAAGTGAAAACCCCACGGGGCGCACAGCACCTTGCCGCGGCCGAGGAGGATCTTGAGGGATTCGGTGGCCGTCACGCCGGCGCACAGCTGGCAGGCGGCGATGGTGCTGGGGCCACGGCGGGCGTTGAAGTCCACCCGGGTCGGGTCGGCCAGATAGCCGCGCTGGAGCATCGCCGGCGACAGGCCGAGGAGGAAGCGCACCGCCATCTCGTCCTCGTCGCAGCCTTCGAGGCGGAAGTACTCTTCGAACGACATGTGCCCCGGCAGGAAGGACAGCACCGCCGTGCCCATGCCCAGCGGCGCCGCGGTGACCGCCGGCACGCCCAGCCGGTGGCAGGCATAGAAAGTATCGCGGCGGGCCTTGAACGCAAAGAAGTCCAGGCCGTCTACATAGAGGTCGACGCCGGACAGGAAATCGTCCAGATTGGAAGCGTCAACGCCTTTGTCGAAGATGCGGATGTCGAGCTCGGGGTTGATGTCCTTCGCCATCCGGGCCATCACCTCGGCCTTCGGCTGGCCGACCGTCGACATGGACGCGCCCGCCTGACGGTTGAAGTTCACCACGTCGAAGGTGTCCATGTCGGCGATGTTGAAGGCGCCGATGCCGAGCCGGGTGAGGGTGAGCAGATGCACGCCGCCGACGCCGCCCATGCCGGCGATGGCAATGCGCTTGCCGCGCAGCGCGGCCTGCTCGGCCTCGGTGACCCAGCCGATATTGCGGGCAAAGGCTTCGTGGTAATCAAAGTTTGCGTTGGCGTCGGGCATGCGTATCGAATCCGTCGGACCAGGAAACATTATGATACGACAGTTCGCGTCCGCATCCGGCCCGGTTGCCCATCCAGGCCGCCGTCCGTCGGACGGATCGGGCCGGCCATACCGATCGGCCCTTCAGGTCTCCGAGCCGGGGTCGTTGATGATCGATACACCCATTCCGTATAACCAGAAGAGGCCCATCAGCCATGTCGCTACTTGATCGTTTCAGTCTGGGGGAAGGCTTCAAGAAATACTTCGAAGTCGCCGCCGCCTTCAGCGACGACCTGCGCAACGACGTTTATGGCATCCGCCATGAAGTCTATTGCGAGGAGCTGGGCTTCGAGCCGGTCCGGCCCGACCGCCGCGAGATCGACGACAACGACCGCCACAGCCTGCACTGCCTGCTGCGCACCTCGACCGAGCCGCGCATCCTGGTTGGCTGCAACCGCCTGGTGATGGCCCGACCGGAAGACCCGGCCCACCCCCTGCCCTTCGAGCACGCCTGCCGCGCCACCCTCGACCGCTCCATCATCGACCCCGCGAAGGAGCCCCGCGGCTCCATCGCAGAAGTCTCGCGCCTTGCCGTGCGCGCCCACTACCGTCGCCGGAAGGGCGAGACCAAAACCGCCCTGGCACTCTCCGAAGACGACTTCGGCACCAAGGAGCAGCCCCGCTTTCCGTACATCCCGATCGGCCTGTATCTGGCGGTGGTTGCGCTGGCCAAGCACGAGGGCATCGAAACCCTGTTCATGCTCACCGAGCCGCGCCTCGCCGACCACTTCTCGAAGCTCGGCGTGAAGATCACCCAGATCGGCGGCCCGGTGGAGCACCGGGGCACCCGCGTTCCGTCGATGATGAACGTGGATCACGTCATCAAGAACCTGCGTTTCTTCATCAAGCCGATCTGGCGGGTGGTGGTCGAGGAGATCGAGGCCGGCTACGCCAACGGCCGCCCGGCCTTCCAGAAACCTGCCTGAAGCCGCCGGCTCAGTCGGGCCCGCGGTCGCGCTCGCGCAGCGCGGCCCGGGCCAGCAGGTGCGAAGCCGCCGGCAGCGTGACCAGCAGGGCCACGAAGATTCCCAGCGCCCGCAGCGCCCAATCCAGCCCGCCGCCCTTGATCGCCACGCCGATCAGCAGCACGCCCAGCGCCAGCGTGGCCGCCTTGGTGGCCGCGTGCTGGCGCGACAGGGCATCCGGCAGGCGCAGCAGCCCCACCGCGGCGATCACCAGCAGCACCATGCCCAGCAGCATCAGGCCCTCAGCCACGCCGGCCTCCCCACTTCTCCACTGCCCGCGCCCACGCCAGGGTGCCGACAAAAGCCACCACCGCCACACCCAGCGCCACGTCGAGATACAGCACCCGGCCAGTGATCGCCGCCGCCAGTGCGCACGCTGCAATGCCGCACGCCGACAGCAGATCGAAGGCCACCACCCGATCCGCGTCGGTCGGGCCGCGCAGCAGGCGGATCACCGCCAATACCACCGCCACGGCCAGCAGGCCGATCAACAGCGCGTTCATGATTTCACCCTGCACAGCACCCGCACGTGGCGCTCGAAGTGGCGGCGGATGCCCTCGGCCGCGCCGGCCTGGTCGCGCCCGTCGAGCAGATGCACCAGCAGGCTGCGTGTTTCCATGTCGATATCCACCACCGTCGAGCCCGGCGTGAGGGTGACGAGGCTCGCCAGCAGCGCCGCGCCGGCTTCGGTCATGGGCGCGAACTCGTAGCGCATCAACACCGGCTGCGCGAGCGCGCAGGGGGCGAGGATGATCCGCAGGGTCGCCAGCCCGGACAGCGCCAGCTGCCACACAAACGACACCGCAAGCACCACGGCCGCCGCCACGCGCTTCATCGCGTCACCTCCACAAGGCCCGCGGCAGCCTGCCCGGCAAAGCCCAGCAGCGTCTGCGGGAACAACCCGATGCCGGCCGTGATCGCCGCCAGCAGCACTACCGCAGCCATCGCGGCAAACGGCAGCCGGCCCACCGCAGCAGGCGCGGGGTGCGGCTTCCAGAAAGCCTCGATCCAGATCTTGCTCATCGAATAGAGCGTCAGCACGCCGGTGGCCAGCGCCGCGCCGCCCCACACCCAGTGGCCGCCGGCAAAGCTCTCCCGCAGCACCAGAAACTTCGCCCAGAAGCCCGACAGGGGCGGAATGCCCACCAGCGACAGCGCCGGCACCGCAAAGATGATCGCCAGGATCGGCCGCGCTGCCGCCACACCGCCGATGCGCCGCAGGTCGTAGCTGCCGGCCACGCGGCACACCAGCGCGGCGATCAGGAACAGGTTGGCCTTCACGATGATGTGGTGGATCGTGTAGAAGATCGCCGCCGCGTAGCCGGCCGGGGTGGCCAGCGCCACCGCGAGGATCAGGTAGCCGATCTGGCTGACGATGTGGAAGGCCAGGATGCGCCGCAGATCCCAGTGCCACGCCGCCCCCAGCGCGCCGGCCAGCATCGTCGCCACCGCCACAGCGCCCAGCACGGCCTGCCAGTGGGCCACCGCCGACGGGAAGACCTGCCCGAAGAGCCGTAAGAGCGCATACACGCCCACCTTGCTGAGCAGCCCGGCAAACAGCGCCAGCACCGGCGCCGGCAGCACGTGGTAGGCCGCGGGCATCCACGAGAACACCGGAAACGCCGCCGCCTTGGCCAGGAAGGCCACCGCCAGCAACGCCACACCAGCCGCCAGCAGCGGGCTCGCGGGCGCCTGGGCCAGGGCCGCAAAGTTGAGTTGGCCGGTGGCGCCATACACCACCGCGATGCCGGTGAGCAGCACCAGCGTGCCCACCATGTTGAGCACCAGATAGCGCAGCGTGCCGTCCAGCGCGGCGACGCGCCCCCGATGGACCAGCAGGCCCAACGCGGCGATCAGCATCACCTCGAACCACACGTAAAGATTGAACAGGTCCCCGGTAGCAAACGCCCCGCCGACCCCGGCCATCAGCCCATGTACCAGCGGCAGCGCCGCCGAGCGCCTGTCTGCCGGATCGACCCGCGCCGCCTGGAAGACGAGGCACACCAGCGCGATCAGCGCGGAGACTGCGATCATCCCCGCCGACAGGCGATCGACCACGAACTCGATCCCGAAGGGCCACGCCCAGTTGCCGAGGACGAGGTGCAGCGGCCCCTGCTCGCCCACCACCCGCAGCACCAGCAGCGCCACCAGCAGGTTGGCCAGCCCGGCGAGCAGGCTGAAGCCTTCCGCCAGCCGCGGCCGGCCGGCCAGCAGCACGCAGCCGACGGCGCCCGTCAGCGGCACCAGCACCGGCGCGAGGGCGAGGTTGGCGAGCGCTCCGCTCATGCCCGGCGCTCCGCGTCGAAGGGGAGCGGTTTGCCGTCGGGGCCGCCGCCGGGTTCGGCATCAGCGAGACGATCCACGTCGCCCTCGGGCCGCTTTGCCAGCAGCGCCATCAACAGCACCAGCGCGAAGCACACGAAGGCGAAGCCGATCACGATGGCGGTGAGCACCAGCGCCTGGGGCAGCGGGTTGGCCGCGGAGGCGGCGAGCACCGTCTCGGCGTCGGCCATGATCGCCGGCACGCCCGAGCCCACGCGGCCCGCCATCAGCACGAAGAGATTGACCGCGGTGCCGGCCAGCGCGAGCCCCACCACCACCCGCAGCAGGTCCCGGGCGAGGATCAGCCATACCGCGGCACCGCCGCATACGCCAATGGCGAGAGCGAGCAGCCAGGCGTTCATGTCTTCCTCCCGAGCGCCAGCACCAGCGCCGCGAGGCCGCCCCACACGCACAGCATCACGCCCAGATCGAAGAGCATCACCGTGGACCACGGCAGCGCGAAGCCCGCCAGATGCAGCTCGCCGCTGAAATGGGTGAGGAAGGGCTGCCCGGCGACGAGCGCCGGCACGCCGGCCAGCGCGCCCATCGCTACGCCCAGCGCAGCGAGGGCCTCCGGCGCCAGCGGCAGGCGCGCCCGCGCGGCCCGGCCGCCAAAGGCCAGCGCATAACTGGCCGTGGCCGCCACCGCCAGCAGACCGGCGATGAAGCCGCCCCCCGGCGCGTTATGGCCGCGGATCCACACCACCAGCGCCGCCAGCAGCAGCGGCCGGTAAACAAGGCGTACCAGCTGTTCGACGAGGATCTCGCGGGTGCCGAGGCGGAAATCGCTCATCGCCCGGCCCTCCCCATCCGCCGCAGGATGCCGCCCGCGGCCAGCGCCGCCAGCAGCAGCACGGCGATCTCGCCGAGGGTATCCAGCCCGCGGAAATCCACGATGATCACATTCACCACGTTGCGCCCGTGGGCCGCGACGAGGGATTGCTGGCCGAAGTAGTCCGACAGCGCGGCGTCGAAGGGCGCGGCGGTCATGCCCAGCGCCAGCAGTGTCAGCCCCAGCCCGGCCAGCACCGCGGCGACCAGCGCCAGCGCCGGTCGGCCGTGGGGCAGCACGTTTTGCCCGGGGCGCAGCAGGCGGCCCAGCGCCAACGCCACCACCACCGCGAAGACGCCATCCACCGCCAGCTGGGTGAAGGCCAGATCCGGCGCCCCGCGGGACAGGAAAACCAGCACCGAACCCAGCCCGGCGATGCCGCTGGCGAGCAGCAGCGCCATCCGCCGCCGCACGAAGACACAGGCGAGCCCGGCCCCAGCCACCAGCAGCGCGCCGGCGGCAAGGCC
>NZ_BSPX01000082.1:0-18975 GCF_030161255.1 Zoogloea oryzae | reverse complement strand
GGCCAGGGCCGCCAGCGGGCCGTCGCCCAGATCGGACACCCGCGGCCGCGCGCCCTCTGCCCCGGGCCGCGCCTCGGGCAGCCAGCCGGGCTCGGAATACGCCACCACCCGCTGCTCGTCGTCGAACAGCACCAGGTGCGAACCCGGCGTGATGCGTTGGCAGCGCAGGGTTTCGTCCAGCGTGGAGAGGCGGATGTCGGCACCCACCACCGCACTGCTGGCGGCCACCCGGCTCGCCACCGTTACGCCCAGGCGGCGGGTCGAGGCGAACAGGTAGGGCGCGGTCTGCACCGGCTCGCCGTGGCGCAGGGCCTCGGCGTACCAGCCGCGCTGGCGGGGGTCGTAGCTGCGCGGGTAGTCGGGGCGCAGCGCGGTGTGCAGTTCGTTCAGGTCGGCATCGAGATAGATGAAACGCCCCTCGTCGCCGTCGATGCTCTGGATGAGATAGGCGGCCCCCGGCGGCGCGTCCACCAGCTTCCGGTCGCCGTCGTCGGCGAGGCGCAGCAGCATGAAGAAGTCGCCGTCCCCGTAGCCCACGTAGAAGGCTGTCACCGACGGCGAGGCGATCAGCGCCTCACGCAGGCTGGCCAGCCCCTGGCGGCGCTCGGCGAGGGTCGTCGCCCGGGCCACCGGCTGCAGGCCCAGCAGGCGCACTGCGGTGCCCACCGGGCTCAGGAGGATCTCCGTCTCGACCACCGTCTGGCGGGAGATGCGCACCAGCAGGTCGCCCGCCGCCCGCTCCAGCATGTGGGCGCTGCGCGAGTACGACACCCAGGCGATGCTCGCCCCCACCGCCAGCACCAGCAGGAAGAACAGGGTCGAAATGTGGACGTGGAGCGGAAAACGGAAACGGCGCGCCACGGAGCCGGATTTGCGGTGGTTGCCCATGGCGGCCTTTGTGTTTATTGGCCGGCCACGGCGCGGCGGTATTCGCCCGGCCGGGCGCCGGTCCACTTCTTGAACGCCCGGTGGAAGGCGCTGGCTTCGGCAAAGCCCAGGTCATGGGCGATGTCGAGCACGGATTTTTCGGAGTGGCACAGCTGGCTGATGGCCAGGTCGCGGCGCAGGTCGTCCTTGATCGACTGGTAGGACTGCCCCTCGTCGATCAGGTGCCGGCGCAGGGTGGATACCGAGCTGTGCAGCTGCTGGGCGAGGGTTTCGAAATCCGGCCAGGTATCGGGCGGAATGTGGCGCAGCTGGCGGCGGATGCGCGCCACCAGGCCGTCGCTGTTGCGGTACTTGACCAGAAAGTTGGCCGGCGCGCTGCGCAGGAAGACCTTCATCGTGCGCTCGTTCTGCACGTTGGCCATGTCGAGGTACTCGGCCGGAAAGCTGATCGCCGTCTCGGCCTCGCCAAAGCGCAGGTCGGGCGAGAACAGCACCCGCCATTCGGCGCTGAAATCCGGCTCGGCGCAGCGAAAACGGGCGTGGTCGAGGGTGATGCGCCGCCCGATGAGCCAGCACGCCAGCCCGTGGAGGATGATCAGGAAGGTGCCGTAGGCAAACGCCCGCCGCGGCCCGGGCAGGCGCTCGGCGAGCACCACCCGGGCGGTGTCGCCGTCCCGCTCCAGCACGCCCTCGAAATCATCCAGCACCAGCCGGAAGAAACGCAGCGCCCGGCGCAGGGCGCGTTCGAGGGTGTCGCAGTGGATCACGCTGTGGCACAGCAGGGTGAAGCTGCCGGCCTTCATGGGGTGGGAATCCATCCCGAAGAACTCGTCGTCCAGCGCCTCGGCGATGAGGTGCCACAGGGTGGCGTAATGCACCGACGACACCCGCGCCTGGGGCGCGTCCAGCAGCTCTGGAGAGATGCCCGCCTGCTGGAGCAGCCCGTCGGCGTCGAGCCCCCGCTCGCGCACCCCGGCCAGCGCCTCCAGCACGAAGGCGATGGAAATGGTGCCCTTGTCGGAAGTGGATGCACGCATCAAAGGCCGGAAGACGAAAAAGGGTGAGAATGAGCGGGATGACAGGCGCAAGCACCTGGCTTTTTGCTGCTCTGCAATGTGGCAAATTCTACCATTCACATTGATCGATTTCGGCATGGAAGCCGGCCCCGCTTGTGCCTAAAGTTCATGCCCATTGCGGAGCGTGCCGGCCATCCGGGTCGCGCTTCCGTCCGATCGAAAAATCACAACAGAAACAGGAGCGATACATGGAGATCAAGGACAACGTTTTCGTGGTGACCGGCGGTGGTTCCGGCCTGGGCGCCGCAACTGCAAAGATGATCGTCGATGCCGGCGGCAAGGTCGTGCTGGCCGACGTGAACAAGGAAGCCGGTGAAGCCAAGGCCGCCGAACTCGGCGTTGGCGCCCGCTTCGTCACCACCGACGTGACCGACGAAGCCAGCGCCAAGGCCTGTTTCGCTGCTGCCACCGAAATGGGCACCCTGCGTGGCCTGGTCAACTGTGCCGGCATCGCCCCGGCCGAGAAGGTCGTCGGCCGCGAAGGCGCCCATCGCCTCGAATCCTTTGCCCGCACGATCAACATCAACCTGGTCGGCAGCTTCAACATGATCCGCCTCGCCGCCGAGATCATGAGCAAGAACGAACCCAACGCCGGCGGCGAGCGCGGCGTGATCGTCTCCACCGCCTCCGTAGCGGCCTTCGACGGCCAGCTGGGCCAGGCCGGCTACGCGGCCTCCAAGGGCGGCGTGGTCGCCATGACCCTGCCGATCGCCCGCGAGCTGTGCCGCTCCGGCATCCGCGTGATGACCATCGCCCCGGGCATCATGGAAACCCCGATGCTCCTCGGCATGCCCGCCGACGTGCAGGAAGCCCTCGGCAAGATGGTTCCCTTCCCCTCCCGCATGGGCAAGCCGGCCGAATACGCCGCGCTGGTCGAGCACATCTTCAGCAACGCCTATCTCAACGGCGAAGTGATCCGCCTCGACGGCGCGATCCGCATGGCAGCAAAGTGATGCAGTAAGGAGTGAGGCGTCAGGAGTGAGGAGACCGCGCGAAACGCGCAGTGCCCCTCCCCACACCTGCCCTCGCGAGACCGACGCCAGCGCACAATCACCCAGCCCGGCCTCCTCACTCCTCACTCATCCCTCCTCACCGCCCCACACAAAGGAATTCCGAATGAGCAACGCCAACGATCCGATCGTCATCGTCTCCGCCGCCCGCACCCCGATGGGTGGTTTCCAGGGTGACTTCTCCAGCCTCACCGCGCCCCAGCTGGGCGGCATCGCCATCAAGGCGGCCGTCGAGCGTGCCGGCGTGCCTGCCGACGTGGTTCAGGAAGTCATCTTCGGCTGCGTGCTGCCCGCCGGCCTCGGCCAGGCCCCGGCCCGCCAGGCCACGCTGAATGCCGGCCTGCCGCTGACCGCCGGCTGCACCACCATCAACAAGGTGTGCGGCTCCGGCATGAAGGCCACCCTGCTGGCCCACGACCTGCTGGTTTCCGGCAGCGTCGAAGTCGTCGTCGCCGGCGGCATGGAATCCATGAGCAACGCCCCCTACCTGCTCTCCAAGGCCCGCGGCGGCTACCGCCTCGGCCATGGCCAGCTCCTCGACCACATGTTCTTCGACGGTCTCGAGGACGGCTACAGCAAGGAAACCAAGGGTCGCCTGATGGGCACCTTCGCCGAAGACTGTGCCACCGCCTACGGCTTCACCCGTGAAGAGCAGGACGCCTGGGCGATCACCTCCACCACCCGCGCCCAGGCCGCCATCAAGGACGGCTCGTTCGAGTGGGAAATCACCCCCGTCACCGTGGCCGGCCGCAAGGGCGACGTGACCATCGCCTCCGACGAGCAGCCGCCCAAGGCCAACATCGAGAAGATCCCGACCCTCAAGCCGGCTTTCAAGAAGGACGGCACCGTCACCCCGGCCAACTCCAGCTCCATCTCCGACGGCTCCGCCGCGCTGGTGCTGATGCGCGCCTCCACCGCCGAGAAGCTGGGCGCCAAGCCGCTGGCCCGCATCGTCGGCCACACCAACCACGCCGGCCTGCCCGCCAACTTCCCGACCGCCCCGGTCGGCGCCATGCAGAAGCTGCTCGCCAAGACCGGCTGGGCCGCCGGCGACGTGGATCTGTGGGAAATCAACGAAGCCTTCGCCGTCGTCACCATGGCCGCCATCCGCGACCTGGCCCTCGACCCCGCCAAGGTGAACATCCACGGCGGCGCCTGCGCCCTCGGTCACCCGATCGGCGCCTCCGGTGCCCGCATCATCGTCACCCTGCTCGGCGCCCTCAAGAAGACCGGCGGCAAGCGCGGCGTTGCCAGCCTGTGCATCGGCGGCGGCGAAGCCACGGCCCTGGCCGTGGAGATGCTGTAAGGCAGCAAGCCTTCCGGAACGTCGGGTTACGCCCTGTGGGCTAACCCGACCTACGGATCAGTAACCAAAAAGCGACGACGGCACCGGGCCAACCAGAAAAGGCTCGGAGCCCAAAGAAAGCCCGTCTGATCCGCCGAGCAGCGCAGCGCCAGCCGGGGCAGTCCGGCGTCGCTGTCTGAGCCCGAAGGGCGAGTTCGCGACGTCGGCCGGCTGGCGCGAGCAACGCAGGGGAGTCATTCGCACAGCGAATGACCGGTGAAGCCGGGTCGCCTTCTTTGCCTACTTTCTTGGCGAAGCAAGAAAGTAGGTCGCCCGCCGGGGGCGAACACCCCGGCCAACGCAAGACGAAACACGGGAAAGCCGTCCCTCGGCAGCACGCAGGCAGAACAGCCAAGGGCGACTGAAGTCGCCCCTACGCGAGCCCTTCGCCGGGCAAGCCAGGACGGCCCCACGAACAACGCAACCCAGAATCCAAAGGACACCGCACCATGATCCTCACCCAAGAACAGGAAATGATCCGCGACTCCATGCGCGCCTTCGCCCAGGAGCGCCTGGCCCCCTTCGCTGCCGAATGGGACAAGCACCACACCTTCCCCGCCCAGGCCCTCAAGGAACTCGGCGAGCTGGGCGCGATGGGCATGTGCGTGCCCGAAGAGTGGGACGGCGCCGGCATGGACTACATGAGCCTGGTGCTGACGCTGGAAGAGATCGCCGCCGGTGATGGCGCCACCTCCACCATCGTGTCGGTGCAGAACTCCCTGGCCTGTGGCATCACGCAAAAATACGGCACCGACCAGCAGAAGGAAGAATGGCTCAAGCCGCTGGCCCGCGGCGAGAAGCTCGGCTGCTTCTGCCTGACCGAGCCCCACACCGGCTCCGACGCCGGCGCCATCACCACCCGCGCCGACCGCGACGGCGACAGCTTCGTGCTCAACGGCGTCAAGCAGTTCATCACCACCGGCAAGCACGCCCACATGGCCATCGTCTTCGCCGTCACCGACAAGGCCGCCGGCAAGAAGGGCATCAGCTGCTTCCTGGTGCCCACCGCCACCCCGGGCTTCATCGTCGGCCGCACCGAAGAGAAGATGGGCCAGCACGCCTCCGACACCGTGCAGATCATCCTCGAGAACTGCCGCGTGCCCGCCACCGCCCTGCTCGGCAAGGAAGGCGAAGGCTACAAGATCGCCCTCTCGAACCTCGAAGCCGGCCGCATCGGCATCGCCGCCCAGAGCATCGGCATGGCCCGCGCCGCGTTTGAAGCCGCCGTGCGCTACGCCAAGGAGCGCATCACCTTCGGCGTGCCGATCATCGAGCACCAAGCGGTCAACTTCAAACTCGCCGACATGAACACCCTGCTCGACGCCGCCCGTCTGATGGTGTGGCGCGCCGCCCAGCTCAAGGACGCCGGCAAGCCCTGCCTGAAGGAAGCCTCGATGGCCAAGATGTTCGCCTCCGAAGCCGCCGAGAAGATCGCCTCCGACGCCATCCAGATCCACGGCGGCGTCGGCTACACCAGCGACTTCCCGGTCGAGCGCATCTACCGCGACGTGCGCATCTGCCAGATCTACGAAGGCGCCAACGACATCCAGCGGCTCGTCATCGGCCGCTCCATCGCCGCCGAGTAAAGGGCGCGCCGGGCTACTGCGCGGCCCGATCTTGCGATTCCGGTACTCGCCGTACTCAAGTACGGCTGCGTTCCTCGTCGCAACCTCAGGCCGCTCGCTACGCCCTTCGCACCCTTTACAACGCGAAGGTTGTCGGGGCGAACGCAAGTTCGCCCAAAAACATAAGAAACCGCTGGCCCATCCCGAAGAGGCTCGGTGCCCGACCAAAGCCCGTCTGAACCGCCGAGCAGCACAGCAACGGGCGGGGAAGTCCGGCGCAGCTGTCTGAGCCCGCAGGGCGAGTTCTGTGCCGGCCGCCCGTTGCGAGCAGCGCAGGGGAGTCATTCGCGCAGCGAATGACCGGTGAAGCCGGGTCGCCTTCTTTGCCTACTTTCTTGGCGAAGCAAGAAAGTAGGTCGCCCGCCGGGGCGAACTCCCGGCCAACGACACGCCCAGTTGCCACCAGAAGCAACGCACCGGCAAAGACATCAGAACAAAAAAGGAGACATGCAATGGGCCCCCTCCACGGCATCAAAGTCGTCGAATTCGCCGCCCTCGGCCCCTGCCCCATGGCCGCGATGATCCTCGCCGACCTGGGCGCCGAAGTCGTGCGCATCGAACGCAAGCCCGCCCCCGGCGCCAAGCCGGCTTCTGACCTGTTCGATCCCAAGATCGACATCCTCAACAGATCCCGCCGCGTCGTCACGCTCGATCTCAAGAAGCCCGAAGGCCTCGCCGCCGCCCGTGAGCTGGTATCCAAGGCCGACATCCTCGTCGAAGGCTACCGCCCCGGCGTGATGGAGCGCCTGGGCGTGGGGCCGGACGAGAGCCTCAACGCCAACCCGCGCCTCGTCTATGGCCGCATGACCGGCTGGGGCCAGACCGGCCCGCTCGCCTCCACCGCCGGCCACGACATCAACTACCTGTCGCTCTCCGGGGCGCTGCACGCCATCGGCGAGCCCGGCGGCAAGCCGGTGGTGCCGCTCAATCTGGTGGCCGACTGCGGTGGCGGCGCGATGCTGCTGGTGGTCGGCGTGCTCGCCGCGCTCACCGAGGCACGCACGTCCGGCAAGGGTCAGGTGGTGGATGCGGCGATGACCGACGGCTCGGCGCTGCTGATGACCATGATGTACACCCTCAAGGCCATGGGCCAGTGGGGGCAGACGCGCGGCAGCAACCTGCTGGACGGCGGCGCGCACTTCTACGACACCTACCGCTGTGCCGATGGCAAGTACATCTCCATCGGCCCCATCGAGCCGCAGTTCTACGCGCTCTTCCTGCAGAAGGCCGGCATCACTGATCCGGATTTCAGCCAGCAGTGGGACCGCGCCCGCTGGCCCGAGCTCAAGACCCGCCTCGCCGCCCATCTGGCCACCCGCACGCGGGACGAATGGTGCGTGCTCATGGAGGGCAGCGACGCCTGCGTGGCGCCCGTTCTGGACATGGACGAAGCGCCCGAACACCCGCACAATCGGGCCCGCGGCACCTTCATCGAAGTTGGCGGCGTCATTCAGCCGGCGCCGGCTCCCCGCTTCAGCCGCAGCACCCCGGCAACACCCCGTCCGCCGAAGCATGGCGCCACGGGCGAAGACGTGCTCGCAGACTGGGGCTTCACCCCCGACGCCATCGACGGCCTGCGCCGTGCCGGGGCGATTTAACTAAAACACGCTTGGAGGACACATGGATTACCAGAACATCATCGTCGAGACCCGTGGCAAGGTCGGCTTCATCACCCTCAACCGCCCCAAGGCCCTCAACGCCCTCAACGACGCCCTCGTCGATGAGCTGGGCGTGGCGCTGGACGGCTTCGAGGCCGACGAGAACATCGGCTGCGTGGTCATCACCGGCTCCGAGAAGGCCTTCGCCGCCGGCGCCGACATCGGCATGATGGCCAAGTTCAGCTACATGGACGCCTACAAGGGCGACTACATCACCCGCAACTGGGAGCGCCTCAAGACCTTCCGCAAGCCGGTGATCGCCGCGGTGGCCGGCTTCGCGCTGGGTGGCGGCTGTGAGCTCGCCATGAGCTGCGACATGATCTTCGCCGCCGACACCGCCAAGTTCGGCCAGCCGGAAGTGAAGCTGGGCACCCTGCCCGGCGCCGGCGGCACCCAGCGCCTGCCCCGCGCCGTGGGCAAGGCCAAAGCCATGGACCTGTGCCTGACCGCCCGCATGATGGACGCTGCCGAAGCCGAAAAGGCCGGCCTCGTCGCCCGCGTGATCCCCGCCGACAAGCTGGTGGAAGAAGCCCTCGCTGCCGCCGCCACCATCGCCAGCTATTCCCTGCCCGTCATCATGATGATCAAGGAATCCATCAACCGCAGCTTCGAATCCGGCCTCAACGAAGGCCTGCTCTTCGAGCGCCGCGTGTTCCACTCCAGCTTCGCGCTGGATGACCAGAAGGAAGGCATGGCCGCCTTCGTCGAGAAGCGCAAGGCCGAATTCAAGAACCAGTAAGTTTCCGGTTCGACTCGGCACTCACGAAAAGGGGCTTCGGCCCCTTTTCTGCGTTCACGATGCCCGTCAATGCCCAAAGGCCCGCAGCACCAGCAGGCCCACCACCGCCAGCCCGAGCACCGCGGTGCTGCACTTCCAGAACAGCACCGGATCACGATCGATCAGCGGGGTGATGCGCTGACTCTGGAACTGCGCCCCCGGCGCCTTCAGATCCTGCACGAACTCCGAGATGACCTCCTGGCGCTTGTCCGGCTGGGGGCTGAGGGCCTTGGCGAGTACGGCATCCACCCACGCCGGCAGATCCGGGCGCAGATGGCGCGCGGGCACGTAGCGCAGGCGGCGCAGGTCGGCCGGGGTGCGCACGCGGGCAGCTTCAAGCCCGTAGGGCAGCTGGCCGGTGAGGAGCTGGTAGGTGATCGCCGCCAGCGAGAACAGCTCGCTCCGCTGGCTGCCGCCTTCGCCCAGCAGGTATTCCGGCGCTGCGTATTGCAGGGTGCCGGGCACGCCGGTGACGAGGGCGTCCCGGTGATATTCGGCGAGCCCTTCCACGTGGGCGTTGGCGAGGTCGATGAGCGTCACCGTGCCCTGGGCGTCGATCATCACGTTCTCGGGGCGCAGATCCTGGTGGAGCATCTCGCGCCGGTGCAAGGCCTGCAGGCCCTGGGCGATCTGCTCGACGATGCCGCGCACGCTCTCCAGGCTGGGCTGGGGGTTATCCACCCGCCACTGGGCGAGGGTCTGGCCGTCGATGAAGGCCATCGCCACAAAAAGGTGGCTGCGCGGGCGGTCGCCGGGCCAGGTCTTGACCACGTGGGGGCTGTCCACCCGGCGGGCGATCCATTCCTCCAGCACGAAGCGGTCGAGGTAATCGGCGTCCTGGCTCAGGTCCACCGACGGGGTCTTGATGACGTACTGCAGCCCGCTCGCCTGATCCACCGCCAGATGCAGATGGCTGCGGGCGCTCACCTGCAGCTCGCGCAGGATGGTGAAGCCTTCAAAGTCCATCCGCGGCGCGAGCGCCGGCGGCATCGCCAGCCCTTCGCGACGCAGCTGCGGATGGGGCGCGTCGCTCGCCGGCAGCGCGTCGATGCGCAGGAGCTGCAGGGTCGCGTCATCGGTGGAGCCGCGGCGGTGGGCGAGGCTCACCAGATCGGAGGCGGCGGCATCCAGATCATCCGGATGACGGCCGAGGGCGGCGTGGATGTCATCGGCCTGCAGGTGGGAGTAGGCGCCGTCGGTGGCGAGCAGGTACACCTCGCCCACCTCGGCCGCCCAGCCCCGGTAGTCGATCTCCACGTGGGGGCCGACCCCGAGCGCCCGGCCCAGATACGACTCGGTGGACGACATGCGCACCCGGTGATCCTCAGTGAGCTGCTCCAGTGCCTGGGCGTGCAGCCGGTAGATGCGCGAATCGCCCACATGCAGCAGATGCAGGTCGCGCCCCTTGAGGATCAGCGCGCAGAAGGTGCATACAAAGCCGCGGTCCTTCTCGAAGCGCCCGTCGCCGCCCATCGTCTGGGAATGCAGCCACGAGTTGGTGGCGGAGAGCACCCGCTCGGCCGCCCGGCGCACCGACCACGCCTCCGACGTGGCGTAGTAATCCTCGAGAAACGAGCCCACCGCCGTCTGGCTGGCGAGCTGGCTCACCGCGCTCGAGCTGATGCCGTCGGCAATCGCCAGCGTGATGCCCTTGCTGGCCAGCTGGTGGCCCTTGGGCAGCAGAGCACCGTGGAAATCCTGGTTGACGTCGTGAGCCCCGGCCAGGGATGCCTGGCCGAGGCTCACCCGCAGATTGCCGCTGGCCACGCTCAGGCGGCGCGACGCTTCGGCGCGGTCTTGTAGTGGGTGGAATACAGGGTGGCGCCCACGAAGGTCAGGCCGCCGACGAGGTTGCCCAGCACGGTGGGGATCTCGTTCCAGATCATGTAGTCCATGAAGGTGAAGTTGCCGCCCAGCATCAGGCCCGACGGGAAGAGGTACATGTTCACGATGCTGTGCTCGAAGCCCATGTAGAAGAACACCAGGATCGGCATCCACATGGCGATGACCTTGCCCGACACGCTGGTGGACATCATCGCGGCGACCACGCCGGTGGACACCATCCAGTTGCACATCACGGCGCGGATGAACAGGGTGAGCATGCCGGCGGCGCCGTGGGCGGCGTAGCCCACCGTGCGGCCTTCGCCGATGTGGCCGATCTTCACCCCGACGGCGTTGGGCGCCTCGGAGAAGCCGTTGGTGAAGATGATGGCCATGAACACCGCCACAGTGAGCGCGCCGGCGAAGTTGCCGGTGAACACCAGCCCCCAGTTGCGCATCACGCCGCCCCAGGTGGCGCCGGCGCGCTTGTCGAGCACCGCCAGCGGCGCCAGGGTGAACACCCCGGTCAGCAGATCGAAGCCCAGCAGATAGAGCATGCAGAAGCCCACCGGAAACAGCAGCGCGCCGATCAGCGGGTTGGCGGTATTCACCGACACGGTGACGGCGAAGGCGGCGGCGAGGGCCAGGATGGCACCGGCCATGTAGGCGCGGATCAGGGTGTCCTTGGTAGCCATCAGCAGCTTGGATTCACCGGCGTCCACCATCTTGGTGACGAATTCGGCGGGGGCGAGGTAGGCCATGTTGGTTTCCTTCGTGGTGGCCGGCAGGCTCGATCGCGCGGGGGCCGCGCGTCGGGCATTGTTGTGTGCCGGCGGGTTGATTCAGGCGATGTTGTTGCGTTGTGTTCTTCCTGCAGGTCGGACTTCAGTCCGACAACACGGCCTCAGGCAGCGGGTGTCGGACTGAAGTCCGACCTACAGGTCATGCGATCAGGCCAGCGCCACCTGCACGCGGCCGTCCTCGATGCGCACCGTATGGGCGCGCACCGAATACTCCGGCGCTTCCAGGCACACGCCATCGGCGAGGTCGAAGTGGTTCTTGTAGAGCGGCGAGGCGACCACCACGTGTTCGCCCAGGTTGCCCACCAGCCCCCGCGAGAGGACGCTGGCGCCGGATTTCGGGTCCACGTTGTCGATGGCGTAGAACTGCGTCTCGCCCACGCGGAAGACCGCCACGTGGCGCCCGGCCACCAGCGCGCTGACACCGGTGTTGGGCAGGATGTCGTCCACCGGGCACACGGTGGTCCATTCAAGGGGTGCGATGCTCATGGCGGGCTCCTCAGGCGGTTTCGGCAAGTTCGGCGGAATCGGCGGCGCGGCGCTCGTCGGGGCGGGCCGGGCGGATCTGCCCACGCTCCTCCACAAAGACGATGTGCTCGTCGGCCTTGTCGCTATTCACGAAGGTGCGGAAGCGCTTGCGCACGTCCGGGTTGGTGACGGCGGTCTTCCATTCGCACTGGTAGGTATCCACCACATGCTGCATCTGGGCTTCCAGCTCGGCGGCAAGGCCCAGGCTGTCGTTCACCACCACGTCCTTCAGGTAGTCGAGGCCGCCCTCGAGGTTGTCGCGCCAGGTGCTGGTGCGCTGCAGGCGGTCGGCGGTGCGCACGTAGAACATCAGGAAGCGGTCGATCAGTTGGACGAGGCGTTCCTTGGTCAGGTCGGCCGCGATCAGCTCGGCGTGGCGCGGCTTCATGCCGCCGTTGCCGCACACGTAGAGGTTCCAGCCCTTGTCGGTGGCGATGATGCCCACGTCCTTGCCCTGGGCTTCGGCGCACTCGCGGGTGCAGCCGGATACGCCGAACTTGATCTTGTGGGGCGCGCGCAGGCCCTTGTAGCGGTTCTCCAGTTCGACCGCGAGGCCGACGCTGTCATCCACCCCGTAGCGGCACCAGGTGGAGCCGACGCAGCTCTTCACGGTGCGCAGGCTCTTGCCGTAGGCGTGGCCGGACTCAAACCCGGCAGCGATCAGCTCTTCCCAGATCAGCGGCAGTTGCTCGACGCGGGCGCCGAACAGATCGACCCGCTGGCCGCCGGTCACCTTGGTGTAGAGGCCATACTTCTTGGCCACCTGACCCACGGCGATCAGGCCGTCCGGGGTGACTTCGCCGCCCGGCATGCGCGGCACGACGGAGTAAGTGCCGTCCTTCTGGATGTTGCCGAGGAAGTAATCGTTGCTGTCCTGCAGGCTGGCCAGATCCTTCTTCAGCACGAACTCGTTCCAGCACGACGCAAAGATGCTCGCCGCGGTGGGCTTGCAGATGTCGCAGCCGAGGCCCTTGCCGTGTTTGGCGATGAGTTCGTCGAAGCTCTTGATCTCGCCCACCTTGATGAGGTGGAAGAGCTCCTGGCGGGAGTACGGGAAGTGTTCGCACAGGTGGTTGTTCACCGCCATGCCCAGACGCGCCATCTCGGCCTTCATCACCTGGGTGACCAGCGGAACGCAGCCGCCGCAGGTGGCGCCGGCCTTGGTGCAGGCCTTCATGCCGCCGATGTCGGAGACGCCATCCGCCACCGCCGCGCAGATCTGGCCCTTGGTGACGTTGTTGCACGAGCAGATCTGGGCGCTCTCCGGCAGGGCATCCACGCCCAGGCCCGGCTTGGCCTTGCCGTCGCTGGACGGCAGGATCAGGAACTCCGGGTCGGCGGGCAGCGCGATGCCGTTGAGCGCCATCTGCAGCAGGGTGCCGTATTCGTCGGCGTTGCCCACCAGCACGGCGCCGATCAGATGCTTGCCGTCCTCGCTCACCACGATCTTCTTGTAGACCTGCTTCACCTCGTCCATGTAGCGGAAGCTGCGGCAGTTGGGCGTGCGGCCCTGGGCATCGCCGATGCTCGCCACATCCACGCCCATCAGCTTGAGCTTGGTGCTCATGTCGGCGCCGGCAAAATCGCCGCCGGGCTGGCCGGCGATGTGCCGCGCGACCACGCGGGCCATGTCGTAGCCAGGGGCCACCAGGCCATACACCATGTCCTTCCACGCCGCGCATTCGCCAATGGCGTAGATGTCCGGGTCGCTGGTGCCGCAGTGGTCATTCACCGCCACGCCGCCGCGGGCGCCCACGGCGAGGGCGTTCTGGCGGGCCAGTTCATCCCGCGGGCGGATGCCGGCGGAGAACACGATCATGTCGGTCTCGAGGTAGGAGCCGTCGGCAAACACCATGCGATGCCGGGCGCGGGCGCCATCGACGATCTCGACGGTGTTGCGGCTGGTGTGCACCTTCACGCCCAGCTCTTCGATCTTGCTGCGCAGGATGCGGCCGCCGTCGTCATCCACCTGCACCGCCATCAGGCGCGGGGCAAACTCCACCACATGGGTTTCGAGGCCCAGATCGCGCAGCGCCTTGGCGCATTCGAGGCCGAGCAGGCCGCCGCCCACCACCACGCCGGTCTTCGAGCGGGCGCCGCATTCGGTCATCGCCTCCAGATCCTCGATGGTGCGATAGACGAAGCAGTCGGCCCGGTCGTTGCCCTTCACCGGGGGCACGAAGGGCGTGGAGCCGGTAGCCAGCACCAGCTTGTCGTAGGCCAACACCTCGCCCTCGGCGGTGGTCACCGTCTTGTTCCGACGATCGATGGCCGTGGCGCGGGTGTTGAGGCGCAGCGCAAAGCCGGTCTTGTCGAAGAAGCCCGGCTCGACCAGCGAGAGGTCGTCGGCCGTCTTGCCTGCAAAGAATTCGGAGAGATGAACCCGGTCGTAGGCGGCGCGAGGCTCCTCGCACAGTACGGTGACTTCGGTAGGGGCGGCTGCGAGCGACTGAAGTTCTTCGAGGAACTTGTGGCCCACCATGCCGTGGCCGACAACAATGATTTTCATGATGAATCCTGCACGTCCTGGCTCCTGCCGGGACATTCAGGACATCCTTGCCAGTGCTCGGGAGACGAGCGGCGCAGACATCATGGCCCCCGCGGAACGCGGATCAAAGTCGGGTTGGAACAACGAGGTTGCAGACGCACACGCGCCCCACTCTCTCGGGTCCCGCCGTCGTTGGCGGAGGCAATACCGCCCGCGACGACACTGCCAGCGGGCAATCACTACTCAGCAGGTATCGTGCCAGACGGTTTTTCGCGGAAAACCAGGGGTTCGAGGGCAAAAAACAGCCCTACTGCGGTGCAGCAAGCCCCGGATTGGTGCATGAAACCAGCGCCGCCCCCCTGTAGGTCGGACTTCAGTCCGACAAGATGACCGGGGACACCAGGGGCGTTGTCGGACTGAAGTCCGACCTACAGATCGATCCACCGAGGCATCAACCCACCACCCTGCAACGCATCGCGCAGGGCTGCGAATGCTTCACGCAGGGGTGTGAATCGTTCATCACGCGGGTGTTAATGATCTACACGTCGTGAACAATCGAATACAGGCCGGTGTAGATCGAATACACCCCGTGAACATCGATCTACACCCGACTGTCGATCATCAACAGGCGATGACATTCGATCTACACCCTCGTGTAGATCATCAACACATCGTGCGCATCGATCTACAGGCACCGCGCAAGCAGATCCACCCACCCGTGCAAAGAACGCAATGAGCCCACTGCCAGCCACGCACCCGCCCACAAGGGTGCTGTCGGCAGAACATCGGCGCACCGCAAAACCCACCCGTAATGCATGCGCAATATTCCCATACCACATACCCAATGATAATATCGCGCAAACTGTATCTTTATTCACACAGCCCATAGGAGACAGCGGTGAGCGCCACCCCGAAACGCATCCCCCAACCCATCCTCGACGCCGACATCGAGACCCTGCGCGCCCTCAGCGGCATCGATGGCTACACCCCGCACAACCCCGCCTACAGCCTCGAATCCGCCATGGCTGCGCTACAGCGGATGAGCGAGTTCGAAACCGCCCTCATCCACGCTGAGAATGCCGTTGCCGCCGCCCGCAGCGCCCTCCTCAATGAGCGCAGCACCGTCCACAAGATCGCCCTGGGCGCGAAGGACGAAGCCATCGTCCTCTTCGGGCCCGACTCCGACCAGATCGTCGCGCTGGGCATGAAGAAGAAATCCGACCGCAACCGCCCCAAGCGCGCAGCCAAGGGTGCTGACAAGGGCTGATGGGCGGATGCACGGCCGCCAATGCCTTGCCAGCCTCGGCGATGCCGGCTCACGACGTGTGAGCCCGGGTTGCGAGGCCGCTTGCGACGTCACGATCGACGTCGCAGCGATTTGAGTTCAGCGATGCAAACACGAGATGCCCTCACGATGATCGCTTCCCCCATGACTCCAGCCATGCCCCGCGACGTCGCGAACGCCTGCAAGCTGCTGATCGCACTGATCCTGCTGCACGCTACATACGGCCTTGTGCAGCGGCTTGTCGACAGCCCGCCAGAAGAGCGCGGCATCAATTTGTTGATCGGCGGCATCGTTTTCGCCCTCCTCGCCCTGCCGCTGCTCTTTCTGCAGATAAAGATCAGCCAACGCAGAAACTGGGCGCGCTGGATGCTGTTCGCCGTGACACTTGTGGAGACGCTATCCACCTTCGCCACCTTGCGTGAAAGCTGGAATGAAAGCGCAGGCGATACGGTCGTCAGTGTCATCAGCGCGATGATCCTCATCGCCGTCATCGGCCTCCTCTTCGCGCGCGTCAGCAACGACTGGTTTGCCAATCAGGCCACCCCGCCCGACACGCCGCTGGAACCCGATCCGCCAGACGCCGATCCGCGCTACGTCACCAGCCTGGGATACCCATGTCCGTGCTGCGGTTGGAAGATCGCATTCCTCTCACGCGCCGGATCGGGCCTGGGCAGGCTTCCCAAATGCCCATCCTGCAACCACCCCCTCAAACCCGCCCTCTCCCTATCACGGATGATCGTGGCCTCGCTGCTGATCGTGCTCCCCCTGAGGATGGCAGGAACGGTCGTCCCGGCCCTGGCGTTTCTGAACGGATCGCTGTCGAAGATGTCGATCTTCGCGCTGGCCGTCGCCCTGGCCCTCCACTTCAAGCCCGCGCCGCAGGAATGATCGTTTCACCACAGGCCATGCTTTCCCCGTCTCCATTCCTGCGGAATGGGCATGCCGGATGTCCGATCGTCTCGTCGGCAAGACAGGGGATGGCCCATCGGCAACGGCAGTACTACAGGTTAGAAGATGCCCTATAGCTCCCCGCCCACCCGCAAAGGCGTGAGTTGCTTTGTCGGCGCGTTCTGTTCCTTCCTCGCGCTTTTTTCATTCTGGGCGCTGACGTCCTCAGTCCTTGACCTGATCAAACTGTCGGGCACATCGAAGTGGCACGCGGTGGATGGCGTCGTCGTCTCGTCGCAGGTGCGTCCGGGATGCAAGAACCTGTCGAACTATTTGCCCTCTGTCAGCTATCAATACACCGTTGAACGGCGCGAGTACCTCGGCCACCGGATCGAAATTGGCGCCGGAGCCTGCCGTTCAAAGAGCGAGGCCACCAGAATCGCCAGCGCATACCCGGAAGGTCAAACCGTCCGGGTCTATTTCGACCCTGAGGCGCCAGACGAATCCGCACTCGATGTCTCTCGTCCAGCACAAGGCACGATCCCGGTGATCACCTTTGCGCTCGTCGTCTTCGGCATTACATTCCCAGTCGCCCGCCACAACATCAGGCTGTGCACAGCGCCTCGGGCAGGTGACGCATAAGTTCGGGCATCCCGGGCTGACGCAGCCCGATCCGACACGCTTGAAGCACGATCCCCCCGCTCCACCGCCTGACAAGCCACCGCCCCAATCGCTATAGTGGGCATGCACACCCCATCCGCAAGCCATCACCCGGAGGCGACGCAAAGCCATGACCACCTTCAGCACCACCCGCTATTTCGCCGCTTCGCCAGCCACCCTCTTCGAGGCCATCCGCAACCCCGAACGCCTCGTCCGCTGGTGGGGGCCGCTGGGTTTCAGCAACCGCTTCCATGCATTCGACTTCCAGCCCGGCGGCGAATGGCGCTTCGACATGATCGGCCCCGACGGCACCGTCCATCCCAACGAGTCCCGCTTCGAGCACATCGAACCCGAGCGCCGCGTGGTGATCCAGCACACCTGCGCGCCCTTCTTCCGGCTCGCCATCACCCTCGAACCCACCGGCGACGGCACCACGCTCCACTGGGATCAGACCTTCGCCGACACCCGCATCGCCGAAGCCGTCGCCCACATCGTGAAGCCGGCGAATGAGGAAAATCTGGATCGGTTGGGGGTGGAGGTAACAGGGCTCCCGCAGATTACGTAGGTCAGGTTAGCGCAGCGTAACCCGACATGGGGCGAGTGAAGAAAGGCGAGCATGCCATGTGGCAACATCGATACGGCCAGGCCCGCGCTCCACTGATTGGTCATACGCCAGCTCTTTCCGCTATCTGAGGCCGGGGTTTATGTGCTGGACTGGGGCGTGATTCGATGTGTTATTAAAGTATCGGGCGCGAGTGAGATGTCGGCTTACGCTGCGCTAACAGTATCTACGTAAACTGCGCAGGCGCGACCTAGGCCAGCCGAGTTATGCAATAACATTTAGGTATTTAAGATGCCCGTTATATCGACCGATAGCGAAATTCGAGAGAGCGATACTATTCAACGCTACATGGATCTACCTAAGCTACTCGACTTACTGCATTTTAAGGCGCTCTACCTCCGCCGAGCGGACGGCTTCACCGATCGGTTGGAGGGTGCGCTATTCCCGTCGCTTCGCTCATCTATAAACGCCGCGCACTCTGCGCGTGAGATTCCATATGATGCAGACTATTTTTACGAACGTTCGCGTGTCGGAAACTATGTAAGTTGCTGGACGCTCGGAGAGAAGGACAGCATGGCGCACTGGCAACTGTACGCAGGAGCGAAAACAGGTGTCGCGGTGACCAGTACAATAAAGCAACTGGTGAGTACCGCTTTGTCCTGGAATCGCGATTCCGTCATCCATCGAGTCAAATACGTTGACCATCGGAGAGTCAATAAATACGTAATCGGCAACTACACAGATGTGCTTCAGTTCAAGCACGAAGCCTACACATATGAGAAAGAGCTCCGTCTTATTGTTCCGCAGGAGGCTGACCGGCAGTCAAACCCTATGAGTCTCCGATTGAAAGTACCGAACCTAGAGACTCTAGTAAGCGGTGTCGTTGTAGCCCCTGAGGCCGATGAAGAGTTCTATGAAGCCGTTAAGGAGCTATGCAGGCGGTACGACCTCAAGGCACCTGTACGCCGTTCGAAACTCACGGGTGTCCCCGTGTGATGCGATAGTTCGCATCGACTTGACCTGAGTGACCACAAAAGGTCGCTACCCCATGCCCCTCCGCTACCTCGCCGTCCTCCTCTGCTCCGCCGTCTTCTCCCTCGGCTCGGCCAAGATGCTCGTCGACGGACTGGCGAGTGGGCAGTATCGCGGCGCGAAGTCAGCGCGGATCTTCTTCAGCGCGTCGCCGATCAAGTTCAGCTTGATGACGGTGTTTTTTGTGGTGGTGTGCGTGCTCTTCGGGTATCTGGCGTGGGCCACCTTTCGCGATGGGCCGGGGAAGGTGGAGGCGGATCTGGATGCGGTGGAGGCGCAGCGCAGGGCACGGCGGGCGCTCACCCGGAACAAGGCGCAGCCATCCACAGGCGGCCTGCTGTTCAAGATCGTTGTGGCTGCAGCCGCTATTGGCGCTGGGGTGCCGTTCAAGGTGGGCCTTTCGGCCCTGCTCGGCAAACCCTTGGCGGATGCGGTGTGTAGTGGTCTAATTTCCTCGGACACCTCGATAGGTGGATCATCCACCCGTAGAGGAGAACTTGATGAAACAGAAACGCCGGGCGTTCGATGCGA
>NZ_BSPX01000081.1:0-19223 GCF_030161255.1 Zoogloea oryzae | reverse complement strand
GGCGTGGCGCCGGGCGTCCACTCGCCGGCGTCGCGGCTGTGCACCGAGACGATCCGCGCCGCCTGCCAGGGCCGCTTGAGGCGAGCGAAGGCGAGCTGCAGGGTGGAGGCGGCGGGCAGCACGTCGACCCCGTCGGCGCCGAGCCGGCCGATGAGGAAAGCGCCGATGCCGTGGCACAGGGGGTCGCCGGTGGCGAGCACGGCGCAGGATTGGCCGGCGCCGCGCGCCGCACGGACCCATTCCGGGACACGGCCGAGGAGGCCGTCCATCGCCCGTTGCTCCACCCGGGAGGGAAGGTGGGGGGCAACGAGGTCAAGCGTGCGGCGGGCGCCGATTAACAGGTCGCAGCCGGCGAGGCGGGCGCGGGCAAGCTCGCCCAGCCCGGCCCAGCCGTCGTCGAGGATGCCGATGAGGGCGCAGGGTTCAGACAAGTTCGTGTTCCTCCACGGTGACGATGGGGACGCCTTCGAAATTGCAGGCGAGCACGGTGAGGCGGTGGGGGCCGGGGTAGCGCTGGCGCAGGCTGCGGATGGCCCGCTCGGCGAGGGCCCGGTGGAAGGCCACCGCCAGATCCAGTTCGGCCAGCCTTTCGGCGGCGAAGCGGGCGGTTTCGGCGGCGCGGATCTCGGCCACCAGATCGGGCGGGGCGCCCACTTCGGCGGCGGCCGAGGCGATCAGCTCGCGGTCGACCTCTTCGCGCCAGGCGTGGGTGACCGACAGGCCCTGGGCGATCTTGGTGAGCTTGCCGACCATGGCGCCGACGATGATGTGCTGCATGTGCTGCTTCACCGCGGTCTGGAAGGCGGCCTTGACGAAGTCGCCCATCTGCACGAAGCAGGCTTCGTCGAGGGCCGGGTAGCAGCGCATGGCGCATTTCTCGGTGCGCCCGCCGGTGGTGAAGACGACGCTGGTGTGGCCCTGGTTGGCGGCCACATCCACGGCCTGCACCACGCTGGCCCGGAAAGCGGCGGTGGAGTACGGACGGACAATGCCGGTGGTGCCGAGGATGGAGATGCCGCCCAGGATGCCAAGGCGGGCGTTGAGGGTCTTCTTGGCCATCTCGTCGCCGCCGGGCACCGAGATGGTCACGGCGAGCCCGTCGCCGGCGTCGAGGATGGGGCTGCCGGCGGCCCGCACGTTGTCGCCGATGTTGCGCCGGGGCACCGGGTTGATGGCCGGGCCGCCCACGTCGAGGCCGAGGCCGGGCTTGGTGACGATGCCGACCCCTGGCCCGCCGCGCAGCACGATCTGCCCGGAGGCGCCGGGCAGGCGCTCGACTTCGACGGTGAGGTGGGCGCCGTTGGTGGCGTCCGGGTCGTCGCCGGCGTCCTTGATGCTGACTGCCCGGGCGCGCTGGCCGTCGGTCCACCCGTCGCAGATCGGGAAGCGCACCCGCTGGGTGTTGGGCAGCACGCAGTCCACAAAATCCGGCACCCGGCCATGGACCAGCCCGAGGGTGGCGGCGGCCGCGGCGGCGGCCGAGTTGGCGCCGGTGGAGAAGCCCGTGCGGTTGCCGCGATCCCGTTTCGGGTCGCCCTTGCGGATCTTGTCGGGGGCCGCGTGGCCGGCCACGGCGAGCTCAGAGGCCATTGCGCTGGTGTTCCTCGGCCTGACCGAGGAGGGCGTGGATGGCGGCGACGACCAGGGTCGAGCCGCCCTTGCGGCCGCGGATCGCCACCCACGGCACGTCGCCCACCGTCATCAGCAGATCCTTGGATTCGGCGGCCGACACGAAGCCGACCGGCATGCCGATCACCAGCGCGGGGCGCGCGCCTTCCTCGCGGATCAGCCGCACCACCTCGATGAGCGCGGTGGGGGCGTTGCCGATGCCGACGATGGCGCCGTCGAGCAGGCCCAGCCGGTGGGCCTTGCGCATGGCCTGCACGGCGCGGGTGGTGTCTTCGCGGCGGGCGGCGTCGATCACGTCGGGGTCGGAGATGAACTGGTGGGTGGTGATGCCGAAGTGTTCGAGGCGCGGCCGGGAGAGGCCGACGCAGATCATCTCCACGTCGGCCACCACCGGCGTGCCGCCGGCCAGGATGCGGGCGAGGCCGGCCTGCATCGCCCGGGGGTGGAAGACGGTGAGGCCGTTGAACTCGAAGTCGGCGTTGGCGTGGATCATCCGGCGCACCAGCGGCCACTGGTCGGCGCTGTAGGCGTGGGGGCCGGTTTCGGCATCGATGATGGCGAAGGAGTCGTGCTCGATGGCGCGGCCGGCTGCGGTGAGCTGTTCGGTGACGATGTTGGTGGTGCGCATGGTGGGATCAGGCATGGACGGCGACGGGGTGGACGTGCGCGTGGTCGTGCCCGTGGTCGTGGCCCGGGACGTGGGTGTGGCTGTGGTCGTGGAGGTGTTCGGCTTCGGCGGCCTGACGGTATTTGCAGCCGTCGCATTCGAGCAGCCCGCCTTCGGGCAGGGCGTGGCCGGCGACTTTGGCGTCGAGGAGGTCGAAGACGCCCTTGTCGAAACCGAAGTGGGTGCCCAGCGCGAAGGCGATCTGCGGGTACTGGGCGTGCAGGCGCGCCACCTGGGCCTTGATGCGCTCCATCAGCACGCCGGTGAAGAGGTACACCGGCACGATGGCCAGCTGGGTCATGCCCAGGCGCACCTGGCGCTGGACGACGCTTTCGAGGCGCGGCCAGGTGACGCCGGTGAAGGCCAGGTCGACCAGCTCGAAGTCGTTGTCCTCGAACAGCCAGCGGGCCATCTTGGCGAGCTCGCCGTTGGCGCCGGCGTCGGACGAGCCGCGGCCGAGGAGGATCACGCCGGTGGTCTGCGGGTCGGGCATGGCGAGGGCCTTCATCAGGCGGTCGAGCTGGCCTTGCAGCACCTGCAGGATCTCGCGGCCCATGCCCAGGTGGCGGGCGCAGCTGAAGCGCACGGCCGGGTGGCGGGCGCGGGCGGCTTCGATGGCGGCGGGCAGCTCCATCTTCACGTGGCCGGCGGCGTTGAGGATGAAGGGGATTACCAGCACGTGGCGGGTATCGCGGGCGGCGCGGTCGAGGCCGTCGTCGAGGAGCACGTCGGCGTGCTCGATGAAGCAGGTTTCGATGCGCCAGGCGGGGTGACGTTCGCGCCACTGGGCGGCGAAGTGGAGGATCTCGGTGTTGCCGTCCCGGTTGCGGGAGCCGTGGCCCACCAGGAGGATCGTGGTGTCGTTCATGCGGGGTTCTCCGGGGCGCGGGCCGTCGCCTTGCGGAAACGGTGCGCGAAGGCGGGGTCGTAGAGCTTGGAGCGGGCGAGGGTCGGCCAGTCGGCGGCGCCCAGGGTGGGGCTGGCGACGATCATGGCCTGGCTGGCGATCTTCTCGGCCTGGCAGCGCTGCTTGATGTCGGCGAGGGTGCCGCGGACGATCTTCTCGTCGCCGGGCCAGCTGGCCTTCTGGACGACCAGGATCGGCGCGTCCTCGGCCCAGCCGGCGGCGCGCAGGGCGCGCTGGACTTCGTGCAGCAGGGTGATCGACAGGAAGATGCACAGGGTGCTGCGGTGGGCGGCGAGGGCTTCGAGCTCCTCGCCCGGCGGCATGGGCGTGCGCCCGGCCACGCGGGTGAGGATCACCGTCTGGGTGACTTCCGGCAGGGTCAGGGTTTCGCCGGCGGCGGCGGCCGAGGCGAAGGCCGACGACACGCCGGGCACCACCGCCCACTCGACGCCGGCGGCGGTGAGCGGGCGGGTCATCTCGACCAGCGCGCCGTACAGGCCGGGGTCGCCGGTCTGCAGGCGCACCACGCAGGCGTGGCGGGCGCTCTGGTCGAGCAGCCAGGCGGTCATCTCCTCGAGGGTCATGTCCTTCGAGTCGCGGATCGCGCAGCCGGGCGGCGCGAACAGAGTGGCCGCCTGATCCACCAGCGAGCCGGCGTAGAGGATCGCGCCGGCGCTTTCGAGCAGGCGCCGCCCCTTGACGGTGAGGAGTTCAGGATCGCCGGGGCCGGCGCCCACGAACCAGACCTTGCCGGTCATGGCTCAGACCGCCTGGGGCTGGAAGCACAGCCGCACCACCGCGCTGTGCTGGCGGCGGGCGATGGCATGCACCGTCAGCAGCGTGAGGATCGGCTCGACGGCCACGATGGCGGCGTAGGAGGAGGCGAAGGAAAGCCAGGCGGAGAGCGGCGTCGCCACCTCGCCGATGGCCAGCCAGAAGCCGACCATCAGGGTGACGCCGCCGTAGAAGGCCGCGTCGAGCTTGAGGATGCTGCGCAGCGTGGGCTGGGCGTCGGCGGCGCGCAGGCGCTGGCCGAGGGTGGCATGCACCAGCACCAGCGGCAGGGCCAGCGAGAGGGTATTGACGCCCAGGTGGAGCAGGTCGGCCGGCGCGAAGAGCAGCCCCTGGGCCAGCAGGCCGAGGGCGAAGCCGAACAGCGTCGGCACGAAGCCCAGCGCCAGGTAGAGCGGCATGGCGCCCAGGAAGTGCAGCTCGGATGGCCCCACCGGCAGGTGGAAGGCCTGCATGAACAGGGTGAAGGCGACCGCCGCGATCAGGCTGCGGACGATCAGCTGCGGTGCTTTGAGGAGGTGGACCGACTGGCTGCCCAGCAGGGCGACGGCGGCGGCGTTGGCGGCGAGGATCTTGGCACTGGCGACGTACCCCGGTTCGATGTGCATCTTGCTTCCCTTCGTGACGATTGGACGAAGTGCGGCAAGGCATCGGGGGGCGCGCAGAAGCAGCGAAAGACGAAAAGACGGACCGGTGGCCGGCGGGCCGGGCAGGCAAAGACCAGTGGCGGACGTGGTTCCGGAAAGGCGGATGGAACGGGAACGGACGGACAGTGATCGGGCAAGCCCATCGGTCGGCTCTGCCCACACCCCGGGGCCAATACCACACCAAAACGTCACAGGCCGGTCTTCTGGCTCGCCTTCATCCTCTTCTGCCGACCTTCCCGTGCGCGAGCACAGTGGCGTTGAGCAGATTCGTCAGGCTTACAGCAGCGGGGGCTGCGCCGGAATGGCCAGGGAGCGCGTGCTCCCGACGTCACCGGACTTCCCGTTTCACCTTGCCTGCAGACGCAGGCTCGGCACCCGTAACGGTGCGGAGTCTAACCGCATGTGCTGCGGGGCGGCAAGCGTTTGCGGTATGCGGGGTGGTTCAGCCCTTGGCCGGCCCGATCCACCGGGCGGCGAAGCCGGGGGCGCTGGGGGCGTCGCTGTAGCGGGCTTCGCTGCGCAGGCGGACGGTGAAGCAGGCGCCTTCGCCGGGGTGGCTGGTGACACCGATGCTGCCGCCGTAGCGCTCGATGATGGCGTAGCTGATCGACAGCCCGAGGCCGGTGCCCGAGCCTTTCTTGGTGGTGAAGAAGGGGTCGAAGATGCGCGACAGATCCTCGGCGGCGATGCCCTGGCCGGTGTCGCACACCTGGATGTCGGCGCCGACGGGCTGGCCGTCCTCGATCCAGTCGCGGCTGCTGAGGGTGAGTCGGCCGCCTTCGGGCATGGCCTGGATGGCGTTGACGATGAGGTTGATGAGCACCTGCTGGAGCTCGCTGGTGTTCACCTCGACGCGGCAGGTGGCGGCGTTGTCCACGCGCACTTCGATCTGCCGGCGCTCCAGGTTGTGGCGGGTGAGCACCAGGCAGTCGGCGATCACCTGGGCCGGGTCGATGCCTTCGGCGTAGCCGGCGAACTCGCCGGGGCGGGCAAACTGGAGCAGCTTGGTGACGATGAGCCAGATGCGGTGGGTCTGCTCGTGGATCAGGCGGATCTCCTCCTTCACCGGCGCGGCGGCGGGGCCGAGGATCTCCTGCAGCACGTCGAGGTTGCCCTGGATGACGGCCACCGGGTTGTTGATCTCGTGGGCGACGCCGGCGGTGAGCTCGCCGATGGCGGCGAGCTTTTCGGTCATCGCCAGGTGCTGGCGGGCCTGGTCCAGCGTGGCGTTGGCGGCCTCGAGCTCGCGGGTGCGCTCGGCCACCTTGCGGTCGAGCTCGTCGCCCCAGCGCTGGAGCTCCATGCGCCGGGCGGCGAGGTTGTCGAGGAGCTGGTCGAAGGCAGCGGCGAGCTGGCCGATCTCGTCGCGGCTGGTGACGGCGCCGACCCGGGCGTCGTGGTCGCCCTCGCCTACCTGGCGGATGGTGGCGCTGAGGCGCTCCATCGGCTTGAACACGCTGCGCGCCCAGTTGAGCGACAGCACCGCGCCGGCGATGCTGACGGTGACGAACACCGCGAAGAGGGTGAGCAGCGCGCCGTGCATGGCGTCGCTGAAGGGCGCCTCGAGGAAGCCCACGTAGAGCATCCCGACCCGGTTGCCGAAGCTGTCGATGACCGGCTCGTAGCCGGACACGTAGTAGTCGTTCACCACGAAGGCGGTGTCGAGCCACACCTTGCCTTCGCCCAGCACGTGGTCGCGCACGGCCTGGGAGGCGCGGGTGCCGAGGGCCCGGTCGCCGGCGAAGAGACGCACGTTGGTGGCGATGCGGGCGTCGCCCAGGAACAGCGTGGCGGTGCCCTTGCTGCCCAGGGGCAGGGTGCCGTCCCGGTAGATGATGGCGTTGATGCGGTCGACCATCTCGCTGTTGCCGTTGAGGAGCACGCCGCCTTCGAGCACGGCCGTGGTGCGGCGGGCGTCGTCCTTGACCGGGGTGGCGGAGTGGATCAGCAGCCCGCGGGTTTCCTCGCTGCGGGTGTCCGGGGCGGCGGCGGGGGTGGGCACCAGGGCCAGCCGGGCGCGGCGGGCGAGGCTGCGGTCGATGGCGGCGAGGTGCTCGGCGTCGAACACGTCGATGGCGGTGGAGGCTTCGCCGGCCACCGCGGCGTTCACCACCGGCCAGTGGGTGCGTTCGGCGTGGGAGCCGGTGGCGTGCGGGGTGGCGATGATGCGCCCGTGGGCGTCGAGGAGAAACAGGAAATCCAGCCCGGCCTGCTGGCGGGCTTCTTCGAGGTAGGCGCGCAGGGCTTCGGGCGATCCGCCGGCCATGGCCCGGGCGAGGCGCTGGCTGCCGGCCAGGGCGTCCAGATCCACGGCCACGTTCTGGCGCATCCGGGCGAAGTATTCGTGGGCGGTGACGAGATCGGAGCCGACCTTGTAATTGACCAGCCGGTGGTAGCCCTCATTGCCCCACAGCCACACCAGCCCGAGGAGCATCGGCACCCCCAGCAGCAGGGGTGCCAGCACCATCGCCAGCAGTTTGGCGCGGACGGAGCGGCTGAGGCGTTCGGCGAGGCTGCCCACGTCGGGTGGCGTCAGGCCACGCCCCACTCGATCGCCTTGCGGTCGAGGGTCTTGCGGGAGACGCCCAGCAGCGCGGCGGCCCGGGCGCGGTTGCCGCCGCACTGGTCGAGCACCGCCAGGATGTGGCGCTTCTCGACCTCGGCCAGCGACAGGGGGAGCGGATCGGAGAAGCCGGCGGCTTCGCCGGTGGCGGGCAGGCTGCCGAGGATCAGCGAGCGTTCGATGAGGTTGCGCAGCTCGCGCACGTTGCCGGGCCAGGCGTAGGCGGCGAGGCGGGCGAGATCGGCCGGGCCGAGGTTGAGGGGTGGCAGGCCGAGGCGGGTGGACAGCTGGGCGTTGAAGTGGAGGGCCAGGTCGGCGATGTCGGCGCGCCGTTCGCGCAGCGGCGGGATGGTGACGGTGACCACCTCGAGCCGGTAGAACAGGTCTTCCCGGAAGCGCCCGGCGGCCACCTCGGCGCGCAGGTCGCGGTTGGTGGCGGCTACCACGCGCACGTCCACCGGCACCTCGGCCTCGCTGCCCACCGGGCGGATGCGGCGTTCTTCGAGCACCCGCAGCAGGCGGGTCTGCATGGGCAGCGGGAGTTCGCCGATCTCGTCGAGGAACAGCGTGCCGCCATTGGCGTAGTGGAACAGCCCGCGGCGGGCCTCGCGGGCGCCGGTGAAGGCGCCGCGCACGTGGCCGAAGAGCTCGCTTTCCATCAGCTCGGCCGACACCGCGGCGCAGTTGAGGGCCACGAAGGAGCGCTCGGCGCGGGGGCTGATCTGGTGCAGTGCGCGGGCCGCGACCTCCTTGCCGACGCCGGATTCGCCGAGGATCAGCACCGTGGACGGGGTGGGCGCGACGCGGCGGATCAGGTCCGACAGCCGGCGCATGGGCTCGGAATGGCCGACCAGCCCTTCCACCGGGCCCACCAGCCCGGCCACCTGGCGCTGCAGCACGAAGTTCTCCCGGTCGAGGCGGGCGCGCTCGAAGCAGCGCTGGAGCGAATTGACGATCTGGTCCACCCGGAAGGGCTTGAGCACGAAATCCGAGGCACCGGCCCGCAGCGCGTCGATGGCGGTTTCGATGTCGGCGAAGGCGGTGATGAGGATCACGTCGCCGGCGTAGCCGTCGTTCTTCAGGCTGCGCAGCCATTCGAGGCCGGAGCGGCCGGGCATCGCGATGTCGAGGACGATGGCGTCGAAGTGGTGCTCGGCGAGGCGCTGGGCGCCCTCCTCGGCCGAGCCCGCCACGTCCACCCGGCAGCCCCGGGCGCGCAGGGCGCGCTCGAGGAAGTTGCGCACGCCGGCTTCGTCATCCACCACCAGCACGGCGTAGTCGGACCAGGCGGGTTCCCGGTGGCGGGAGGGTTCGGGGGGCGGGGCGTCGGACGGGCGGCTCATGGGCCGGATTTAACCACGGGGCAGGCGTCTGCGGCACCCGGGCGCGGGGTGCGCGACCCCGCCTGAAGCCGGACGGCGAGCGCCCTGGTGGCCTATGTCCCTGCGGATGCTACGGTTTTTTACGGGTTTTGACTTCAGCCCGCTCCGGGATGTGCCGACATAGCAGCACTGGTCCCGGCAGACCGGTGTGGCGCGCATCCACCGGCGGCGCTGCCGGAGCGGGGCGTGGATCCACCGCACATTACACCGCGGGCAACGCGGGGATGAGGAAGAGGGACAACGTGAAACCGAGGATTTCACCGACGGCGGTCGAGCGCTCGCTGGGCGACGACGACTTCATCGTCACCAAGACCGACGCGAAGGGCCGCATCCTGTACGCCAACCGGATCTTCATCGCGCTTTCGGGCTATACCGAGGCCGAGCTGCTGGGCAGCCAGCACAACATCATCCGCCACCCGGATATGCCCCGCACGGTGTTCAAGCTGCTGTGGGATCACATCGCGGCCGGGCAGGAGTTCATCGGCTACGTGAAGAACATGGCCAAGGACGGCAGTTTCTACTGGGTGCTGGCCACGGTGACGCCAGACCGTAATGCCGAGCGGAGCATTCTGGGATACACCTCGGTACGGCGAAAGCCGCGCCGCGAGGCGGTGGCCGCTGCCGCTGCGCTGTACCGGGAGATGGCCGCTGCGGAAGCGGCGGCCGGGGCCGCGCGGGCCATCGAGGCGGGTACCGCGGTGCTGATGAAGGCGCTCAACGGGAGGGGCTATGAACAGTTCGTCCTTGCGCTCTAGGCTGTCGGTGGTCCTGTGGGGGCAGGCGGGGCTGCTGCTGGCGGCGCTGGTGACGGGGTTCTTCGTCGGCGGGTCGCACCCGCTGATGCTGGTGTGGCTGGTGGCGGGCGTCGCGCTTGCCGCCTGGGGGCTGCGCCGGCTGAGGGTGGCGCTGGCGCCGCTGGACGGGCTGCTGGCGCTGGCCGGGAAGGTCGGCGAGGGGGATTTCTCGTCGCGCATCACCGGCATCGGGGATCAGGACGAGATCGGCCGGCTTGGGTGGGCGATGAATGATCTGCTCGACCAGCTGGAGGCGTATTTCAGGGAATCCGAAAGCGCCTTCCGGGCGCAGATGGACGGGCGCTACGCGCGCATCGGCCAGAGCGCCGGCCTGCACGGCGGGCTGCACGCGGCAATGGCCGCCCACAACACCCTGCTGGCGTCGATGGCGGCCCACATGCGCAGCCAGATGAAGACCGCGCTGCTCAGTAACGCCGGCATGCTCAACGCGGGCAACCTGATCAGCAACCTCACGGGTAACCAGGCCGACATGCTGGCGATCACCGGGCAGATGCACGAAGCCGCGACGACCGCGACGGCCACCGCCAGCGAGGCGGGCGAGAGTCAGCGCACCGTGACCGAGGTGGTGTCGCAGCTCGACGGCATCGGCGCGCGCATCCTGCAGGTGGCCTCGGCCATCGACGAGATGACCGCCCGCAGCCGGGAGGTGGCGATGTCGGTGGCGCTGATCAACGAGATCTCCGACCAGACCAACCTGCTGGCCCTCAACGCGGCGATCGAGGCCGCCCGGGCCGGTGAATCGGGCCGCGGCTTTGCGGTGGTGGCGGACGAGGTGCGCAAACTGGCCGAAAAGACCCGCGGCGCATCCCAGTCGATCGGCGAGGTGATGCAGGGCCTGATCGGCCAGAGCGAGGCGATGCAGTCGAATGCCCGCGAGATGAAGGAGATGACTGCGTGTTCGCAGCAGGTGGTGGGCGATCTGGCCGCCACCTTCGGGCGCTTCGCGACAGCGGCGAGCCAGACCGAGTGCCAGGCCGCCGAGGTGCACGACAAGAGCTTCGCGACCCTGGTGAAGCTCGACCACATGATCTACAAGCAGCGCACCTATCTGTCGCTCAACAGCGACGGTGACTGCGAACACGGTGCGCCGGTGGCGGTCGGCCACGAGGAGTGCCGCCTGGGCCGCTGGTACCGGGGCGACGGGAAGGCTCTGTTCGGGCAGCTGCCGGCCTACGGCAAGCTGGAGGCGCCCCACGCGCTGGTGCACGACAGTGCCCACCGGGTGCTGGCGCTGCTCGAAAAGGACTGGCAGAACGACGCCACGATCCAGTCGCAGATCGTGGACGAGCTCAACAACATGGAAACCGGCAGCCGCCAGGTGATGGAGCTGCTCGACCAGTTCGTCGCCGACAAGCACGCCGGGCGGGCCTGAGCCGCGCCGCCCGGCGGGGCGGGGATCAGCCCAGGAACATCTTGTAGGCCGGGTTGGCGGTTTCGTCGACGTATTCGTAGCCCAGCTTGTCGAGGAAACCCTGGAAGGCGTCCCGGTCGGCTGCCGGCACCTGCATGCCCACCAGCACGCGGCCGAAGTCGGCGCCGTGGTTGCGGTAGTGGAACAGGCTGATGTTCCAGTCGGAGCGCAGGGTGTCGAGGAAGTTGAGCAGCGCACCCGGGCGCTCGGGGAACACGAAGCGGTACAGCACTTCGTTTTCTGCCTGGGGCGCGTGGCCGCCGACCATGTAGCGAATGTGGCTCTTGGCCATCTCGTCGTCGGTCAGATCCAGGCACGGCAGCTCGTGGCGCTGCAGGAGCTCGGTGATGCGCACGCCCTCGGCGCGGTTGTGCACGCCCACGCCGACGAAGATGTGGGCGCGGGCGGCGTCGGCGTAGCGGTAGTTGAACTCGGTGATGTTGCGGTTGCCGAGCAGGTTGCAGAACTTCTTGAAGGAGCCGGGCTTCTCGGGGATGGTGACGGCCAGCACGGCTTCGCGCTGCTCGCCCACTTCGGCGCGCTCGGCCACGAAGCGCAGGCGGTCGAAGTTCATGTTGGCGCCGGAGGCCACGGCCACCAGGGTCTTGTCCTTCAGGGCGTGGCGCTTGGCGTATTCCTTGGCGCCGGCCACGGCCAGTGCGCCGGCGGGCTCGAGGATCGAGCGGGTGTCCTCGAACACGTCCTTGATGGCAGCGCAGATGGCGTCGTTATCCACCAGGATCATCTCGTCCACGTATTCCTGGCACAGGCGGAAGGTTTCCTCGCCCACCAGCTTGACCGCCGCGCCGTCGGCAAAGAGGCCCACGTTGGCGAGCTCGATGCGCTTGCCGGCGGCGAGCGACTGGGTCATGGCGTCGGCGTCGACGGTCTCGACGCCGATCACCTTGATGTCGGGGCGCACGCGCTTGATGTAGGCCGCGACGCCCGCCAGCAGGCCGCCGCCGCCCACGCAGCAGAACACCGCGTGGATGGGCTTGGGATGCTGACGCAGGATCTCCATCGCGATGGTGCCTTGACCGGCGATCACTTCCACGTCGTCGTAGGGATGGACGAAGGTCAGCTTCTCGGTCTTCTCGAGTTCCTTGGCGTGGCCGTAGGCGTCGGAATAGCTCTCGCCGGCCAGCACCACCTCGCCGCCGTGGCGCTTCACCGCGTCGATCTTGATCGCCGGGGTGGTGGTGGGCATCACGATCACGGCGCGCACGCCGAGCTTCTTGGCCGACAGCGCCACGCCCTGGGCGTGGTTGCCGGCAGAGGCGCAGATCACCCCGCGCTTGAGGGCCGCCGGGCTGAGGCTGGCCATCTTGTTGTAGGCGCCGCGCAGCTTGAAGCTGAACACCGGCTGCATGTCTTCGCGCTTGAAGTAAATCTTGTTGTGGATGCGCGCCGACAGGTTCGGAGCCAGGTCGAGGGGCGTCTCGATCGCCGCGTCGTACACCTGGGCGGTGAGGATCTTCTGGAGGTAGTCGGGGTGCTGCGCGCTCATGGCTGAACCTGTGCTAGTCGGCTGGGGAAGCGTCAAAGGGTAGCAGTCGGACGAACTGCACTGCAACATACGGTTTTTTCTTCGGGAACTGACATGAGCGACATCCAGCGGGCCGGCACCACCCGGCGCTACTCCGATTTCTGCGTGCATAACGGCGTCGTGCATTGCGTCGAGGTGCCCCCCGACGAGACCGCCGACGTGACCACCCAGACGGCGCAGATGCTGGCCAGCCTTGAGCGTTACCTGATCGCCGCCGGCAGCGGCAAGGATCGCCTGCTGATGGCCACGCTGTATCTCGTCGACATGGCCGACTACGACGCGGTGAATGCTGTGTGGGACGACTGGGTGCCGGCGGGCACCGCGCCGTGCCGCGCCTGTGTGCAGGTGGTGCGCCTGGCGAACCGCGGCTGGCGGGTGGAGGTGGCGGTGCAGGCGGCGGTGGGTTGAGGACGCGGGCGGGCACTTCCCGTCGGCATGGCGGCATGGCTCGCCCATATTGGGTTTTTGCTGCCTTTACATCTTTCGTCCCCTGCCTATAGTGTCGAATTGGGCGCGTCGCAGGGGAAAGCCCCCCGAAGAGGGGTGAGCGGGCGTTTGCCCGCCATCCAACTTGCTCCCGGGAGGTAGTCATGACTTTGCGTCAGCGCTTTATTGTTGGTGCCGCCGGCATCGCCCTTGCCTTTTCGGCATCCCTCGCCCAGGCCGGGCCCTACTCGGCCATGTACGTCTTCGGCGACAGCCTCTCCGACGTCGGCAACGACGCGCTGATCTCCGGTGGCGCCGTGCCCCGGACCTCGATCTTCACCAACGGCACCACCTCCGGCCGCTTCACCAACGGCTACAACTACATCGACTACATGGCCAGCTTCATGGGCCTCTCGGTCACGCCTTCGGTGGCGGGTGGCACCAACTACGCCTACGGCGGCGCGCGGGTCGATGGCATCACGCCGGCGCTGGTGCCGCTGGGTGGTCTGTCGTTCAACCAGCAGGTGACGTCTTACGTGAGCAGTCACGCGGGCGCCGCCGACCCCAACGCGCTTTACGTGCTGTGGGCCGGTGCGAACAACGTCTCCGACGGCATCACCACCGTGGCGATGGGCGGCAGCCCGTCGGCCATCGGCACCCAGATCGGCAACTCGATCGCCGCCATCGGTTCGGCCATCGGCGCGCTGGGCCTCAATGGCGCCCAGCACTTCCTGGTGCTCAACCTGCCCGACCTCTCCCAGACCCCGGTCATCCGTTACGCCGGCAGCCCGCTCCTGAGCAGCGTCGCCCAGTCGGCCAGCGTCGGCTTCAATTCGGCCCTGGCGGGCCTGGTCGGGAGTGCAGCCTTTTCGGCGCTCGACATCACCCTGTTCGATGTGTTCACCGAGCAGACCAAGGTGACCAACGACCCCGCCGCCTACGGCTTCACCGACACCACCCACGCCTGCTACACCGGCGATCCCGATGGCGCGCCGCGGCCTGGCTGGGGTACCCCGACCACCTGCGCCGACGCCAGCGGCTACATGTACTTCGACTACATGCACCCGTCCCAGGCGCTGCACAACCGGCTGGCCCTGCTGGCCTACGACGCGCTTGCCGTCCCCGAGCCCACCACCCTCTCGCTGCTCTTCGCCGGCCTGGGCATGATGGGCTTCCTGCGGCGTCGCCAGATGCGCGGCTGAACCTCTCCAGCAGCCCTGTTGTCGAACGGCCTGCCCCTTCCGGGGTGGGCCGTTCTGCTTTTCCCTTCCCGCTGTAAGGCTTTGTTTTTCGACAGAAGGCGGGCCGCTCCGCTAGAATGCAGAGTTCTCCGCCGTACGAATCCAGGTAACGCAATGACTCAGCGCCTGCGCGAAATCCCCTACAACTACACTTCGTTCTCCGACCGCGAGATCGTCATCCGCCTGCTCGGCCATGACGCCTGGCAGACGCTCGACGCCCTGCGTTCCGAGCGCGTCACCGGCCGATCCGCGCGGATGCTCTACGAGGTGCTGGGCGATGTGTGGGTCGTACAGCGCAACCCCTACCTTCAGGACGACCTGCTCGCCAACCAGGATCGTCGCGCCGCGCTGATCGACGCCCTGCGCCACCGCCTCCATGAGGTCGAGAAGCGCCGCGAGGAAGCCAGCGGCGAAGATCCCGAGCGCAGCGCCAAGGTGGCGAGCCTGGTGCTGGCCGCCCATGCGGCGGTGGATCGTTTCAAGGCCTTCTTCGAAGAAACCTACGACCTGCGGAAGCGCGTCCGGCACGAGCTGGCCCGCCACACCCGCAAGGACAACATCTGCTTCGACGGCCATGCCCGCGTCTCCCACGTCACCGACGCCACCGACTGGCGCGTCGAGTACCCCTTCGTGGTCCTGTATCCGGACACCGAAGAAGAGATGGCGCCGCTGGTCAAGAGCTGCATCGAGCTCGGCCTCACCATCATCCCGCGTGGGGGCGGCACCGGCTATACCGGCGGCGCCGTGCCGCTCGACCCCCGCTCGGTGGTCATCAACACCGAAAAATTGATTTCCATCGGCCCGGTCGAGGAAGTCGCCCTGCCCGGCCCGGGTGGCACTGGCACGCTGGCGCCCTACGCCACCATCCGCACCGGTGCCGGTGTCGTCACCGAGCGTGTTTCCGAAGCGGCGTCGTCGGCCGGCCGCGTGTTTGCCGTGGACCCGACCTCGGCCAGCGCCTCGTGCATCGGCGGCAACATCGCCATGAACGCTGGCGGCAAGAAGGCCGTGCTGTGGGGCACCGCCCTCGACAACCTGGCCTGGTGGAAGATGGTCACGCCCGACGGCCACTGGCTGGAGGTCGAGCGTCTCAACCACAACTTCGGCAAGATCCACGAGCAGGAAACCGTCGAGTTCCGCCTGCGCCGCTTCGACGCCAAAAGCTACAAGCAGATTTCCGAGGAAATCCTGCGCATGCCGGGCGCGGCCTGCCGTAAGGAAGGCCTCGGCAAGGACGTCACCGACAAGTTCCTGGGCGGCGTGCCGGGCGTTCAGAAGGAAGGCACCGACGGCCTGATCGTCGCCTCCCGCTGGGTGCTCCACAAGATGCCGCCGGTCACCCGCACCGTGTGCCTGGAGTTCTTCGGCCAGGTGCGTGAGGCCGTGCCGGCCATCGTCGAGATCACCGACTACTTCAAGCCCGGCGGCGCCGGCCACGCGGCGGGCATCCAGCTCGCCGGCCTCGAGCACCTGGACGAGCGCTACGTGCGCGCGGTGGGCTACACCACCAAGGCCAAGCGCCACGGTCGGCCCAAGATGGTGCTGATCGGCGACGTGGTGGGCCACGACGAGGCCGCGGTGATGACCGCCGTCTCCGACGTGATCCGCATGACCAACACCCGCGGCGCCGAAGGCTTCATCGCCGTCAGCCCCGAGCAGCGCAAGAAGTTCTGGCTCGACCGCTCGCGCACCGCCGCCATCTCGCGCCACACCAACGCCTTCAAGGTGAACGAGGACGTGGTGATCCCGCTGCCGCGGATGGGCGACTACTGTGACGGCATCGAGCGCATCAACATCGAGCTCTCGACGCAGAACAAGCTGGCCCTGTGCGACGCCCTCACCGAGTTCCTGCAGGGCGAGCTGCCGCTGGATGCCGGCGACGCCACCATCTCCCGCGACGAGCTCATCGGCGAGCGCCGCAAGGACGCCCTCGAATACGTCGCCAACGTGCGCCGTCGCTGGCAGTGGCTGCTCGACAACCTGGATCTGCCGCTGGCCGAGGCCGAGCCGCAGTTTGCCGAGTACGGCATCCAGGCCGGCGAACTCTCCAACCGCGCCGCCAACCCCAAGCTCTTCCACCGCCTGCAGGATTATTCGGTCCGCACGTCGTGGAAGACCGAACTCCGCGCCCGCCTCGACAAGATCTTCGACGGCGTGCTGTTCGGCCTCGTGCGCGAAGAGATCAAGAAGGTGCACAAGCAGGTGCTGCGCGGCCGCGTCTTCGTGGCCCTGCACATGCACGCCGGCGACGGCAACGTGCACACCAACATCCCGGTGAACTCCGACAACTACGAGATGCTGCAGACGGCCAACAAGGCCGTGGACCGCATCATGGAGCTGGCGCGGAGCCTCGACGGCGTGATCTCCGGCGAGCACGGCATCGGCATCACCAAGATCGACTACCTCACCGACGCCGAGATGGCCGGCTTCTGGCAGTACAAGGCCAAGGTCGACCCGGAAGGCCGCTTCAACCGCGGCAAGCTGATGCGCGGCGGCCCGCTCAAGGGCAACCTCGACAACGCCTACACCCCCAGCTTCAACCTGATGGGCCACGAGTCGCTCATCATGGAGCAGACGGCGATCGACGAGATCGCCCACGACATCAAGAACTGCCTGCGCTGCGGCAAGTGCAAGCCGGTGTGCTCGACCCACGTGCCCCGCGCCAACCTGCTCTACAGCCCGCGCAACAAGATCCTCAGCACCTCGCTCCTGATCGAGGCCTTCCTCTACGAAGAGCAGACCCGCCGCGGCGTGTCGCTGGCCCACTGGGCCGAGTTCGAGGACGTGGCCGACCACTGCACGGTGTGCCACAAGTGCGAGAAGCCGTGCCCGGTGGACATCGACTTCGGCGACGTGTCGATCAAGATGCGCAACCTGCTGCGCGAGCAGGGCAAGAAGTCCTTCAACCCCGGCAAGGCCGCGGCGATGGCCTTCCTGACCGCCAAGGACCCGGCCACCATCAAGCTGATCCGTTCGACGATGATCGGCTGGGGCTACAAGGCCCAGCGCCTCGGCCACCGCATCGGCAAGAGCCTCGGGCTGATCCAGGGGCAGGTGCAGCACCCGCCGGCAACCCTCGGCAAGCCGCCCATCAAGGCCCAGGTGATCCACTTCATCAACAAGCCGATGCCGGGCGGGCTGCCCAAGCGCACTTCCCGCGCGCTGCTCGACATCGAGGACGACACCATCGTCCCGGTGATCCGCAACCCGCAGGTCAAGCGCGACGAATCCGAGGCGGTGTTCTACTTCCCGGGCTGCGGTTCGGAGCGCCTGTTCAGCCAGGTCGGCCTCGCCACCCAGGCGATGCTCTACCAGGTCGGCACCACCACCGTGCTGCCGCCGGGCTACCTGTGCTGCGGCTACCCGCAGACCTCCGCCGGTGAAGAGGACAAGGGCCAGCAGATCACCACCGACAACCGGGTGCTCTTCCACCGGGTCGCCAACACGCTCAACTACCTCGACATCAAGACGGTCATCGTGTCCTGCGGCACCTGCATGGACCAGCTGATGAAGTACCAGTTCGAGAAGATCTTCCCCGGCTGCCGCCTGCTCGACATCCACGAATACCTGATGGAAAAGGGCCTGAAGCTCGACGGCATCACCGGCGCCCGCTACATGTACCACGAGCCCTGCCACACCCCGATGAAGGTGCACTCCGGCATCAAGGTGGCCAACGAGCTGATGGGCACGCGGGTCGATCTGTCCGACCGCTGCTGCGGCGAATCCGGCACCCTGGCTGTGTCGCGCCCCGACATCTCCACCCAGGTCCGCTTCCGCAAGCAGGAAGAGATCGAGAAGGGCGCCGAGAAGCTGCGCGGGGCCGACGCCGCCACCCCGGTGAAGATCCTCACCTCCTGCCCGAGCTGCCTGCAGGGCCTGTCCCGCTACAGCGGCGACGCCGGCGGCGTGGATGCGGACTACATCGTGGTCGAGATGGCCAAGCACATCCTCGGCGACAACTGGATGTCCGACTACGTGGCCAAGGCCAACAGCGGCGGCATCGAGCGCGTGCTGCTGTAAGCCGGCATTCCACGGCACCAGAAAGACAAGGCCCGCAAAAGCGGGCCTTGTCGTTTCAAGGGTCAGGCGTTGCTCAGTACCACGCCACCTTGCCGCTGCTGGTGTCGTACAACGCGCCGACGATGCGGATCTTGCCTTCGTCTTCCAGCGCTTTCAGCACCGGGCTTTCGCTGCGGATGCGCGCCACCACCTGCTTCACGTTGAGCTCGGTCACCTCATCCACAAAGGCGTGGTTGTGGGAGTTGCGCTCGCCCGGCGTCGAGGCGGCGGCCACCGCCGGCTTGAACTTCTCGAGCAGCGTGGTGAGGTTGCCCAGCTTCACGTCGTCGCAGGCGCCCTTGATGGCGCCGCAGCTGGTGTGGCCCAGCACCACGATCACCCGCGAACCGGCCACCTTGGCGGCGTATTCGAGGCTGCCCAGGATGTCCGGATTGACGGTGTTGCCCGCCACCCGCGCCACGAAGAGGTCGCCGATGCCCTGGTCGAACACCAGCTCCGGCGCGGCGCGGGAGTCGATGCAGCCGACCACGCTGGCAAACGGGAACTGGCCCAGCGCGGTGGTCTGCACCTGGGCCTTCAGGTTGCGGCGCAGCGGCTTGTTGGCGGCGAAGCGCGCGTTGCCGGCCTTCAGGATGTCGATGGCCTTGTCCGGCGTGATGCTCGCCTGGACCGACTTGGTGAGGGTTGCGCCGGTGGTGTAGGGCTTGGGCACCACCGGGCCGCCGTGGTCGTCCGCCGCGAAGGCGACGCTGCTGGCGGCCAGGGTGGCCAGGCCGAGGGTGAGGAAGCGGGTGGTCAGTGTTTTTTTCATGGTGTCTCCCTTGGAGGATCGCGTGTCACAGGATTGCGGCCGCGCAGTCGTGATTCATCGGCACGGCGCGGGCAAAATTTAAGATCAACACGCATGGCATGAACACCATTTCGGTCAAGCACATTGCCCACTGTGGGCGGCCGATGCCGGACTCGGCCGGAAAAGGCTTCGTGCTATCCTGCGACCCCCGTTTTTCCGGTCGCGCACGGGCGCGGCCGTCCCCCATGAACGACGAACAACTCATCACGCCGGCGCCCGCCGCCGACGAAGCCGCCAAGCCTGCCGGTCGTGCCAAGGCGCCGGCCCGCAGCCGCAAGAAGGCCGACGCAGCGCCCGCCGATGGCGCGCCGACCGAGGCAGCCGCCG
>NZ_BSPX01000080.1:0-19279 GCF_030161255.1 Zoogloea oryzae | reverse complement strand
CGCCGGCGCCCGGGCAGGCGCGGGCGCAGCCGCAGGGGCCCGGCCGGCAGGCGCCGACAGGGCCGGAACTGCCGTCGCCAAAAGGGCAACGGCCAGAACGGATTTGGAGAACATGTTGATCCTTCAGCGCATGCTAAGCCGCTGGTATCGATTCACGGAGGACGCGGAAGGGCACGGCCAGAGACCGCCGGCTCCTCCCGGAGCAGACAGGCAGAACTCAGGCTTGCCTGGGCGGCGGCGGCGTGGGGCGGGGAAGGAGCGAGCGGAAGGGTGGCGAAGCCTCCACCGGACGGCTTTCGACCAGCGCCGGGGAAACCAGCGTGAAACCGCTGATGAAGGCGGGGCAGTCGAGCGGTTCATCCACCCCGGGATCCTGGGTGAAGGCGGGATTGCCCTGCTCGCTGATCTGCTCCACCAGCTCGGACGCCGAATCGAAGGCTTCCGAAGCCGTGGCCGCACCCGCCCATGCCAGCACGAGGCCAGCCAGGGCAAAGGAAAGCAGGCGAAAGAGGACCAGATGAACAGTGTGCATCGCAACATTCAAGACCGGACAGTCTACCGGGAGTTCCCGCCGAAACCGAAAATTCCGCGGCAAACGTGACTAACGGCGCGTCTATAATCGCACCTTTTCCGCTTTTGCCCCTCGCCATGCTGCAACGCATCATCCTGCTTCTGCTGGTTCTCCCGACTCTCGCCTTCGCCCAGCTTACGCCGCCCCCGGTGGCCGCCAAGGCGTGGCTGCTGCTCGACGTGGGCTCCGGCCAGATCCTCACCACCGAGAAGCCCGACCAGCGCATCGAGCCGGCGTCGCTGACCAAGCTGATGACCGCCTACCTCACCTTTGCGGCCATCAAGAACAAGACCCTGGCCCTCGACCAGACCATCCCGGTCTCCGAGAAGGCCTGGAAGGTGCCCGGCTCCAAGATGTTCATCGAGCCCCTCAAGCCGGTGACGGTGGATGAGCTGATCCACGGCATGATCATCCAGTCGGGCAACGACGCCTGCGTGGCGCTGGCCGAAGCCATCGCCGGCTCCGAAGAAGCCTTCGCCCAGCTGATGAACAAGGAAGCCGCGCGTCTGGGCATGAAGAACACCCACTTCGAAAATTCCACCGGCCTGCCGCATCCGTCGCACCTCACCACCGTGCGCGACCTGTCGATCCTGGCCGCCGCGATCATCCGCGACTTCCCCGAGTTCTACCCGATCTACTCGATCAAGGAATACGCCTACAACAAGATCAAGCAGCCCAACCGCAACCGCCTGCTGTTCATCGATCCGACCGTCGACGGCGTCAAGACCGGCCACACCGACAGCGCCGGCTACTGCCTGATCGCCTCGGCCAAGCGCAACGACCGTCGTCTGCTGTCGGTGGTCGTCGGCACCACCAGCGACAGCGTGCGCGCCCAGGAAAGCCAGAAGCTCCTCAACTGGGGCTACCTGGCCTACGACACCGTGAAGGTGTACGGCGCCAATCAGGCGGTCAATGAGTTCCGCGTCTGGAAGGGCAGCGAGAACACCGTCAAGGCCGGCTTCCTGAACGACTTCGTGCTGTCCCTGCCCAAGGGCGACGCCGCCAAGCTCAAGGCCAACGTGATCAGCCAGCAGCCGCTGATGGCGCCACTGGCCAAGGGCCAGCCCGTCGGCACCCTGCAGCTCTCCCTCGACGGCAAGCCGGTGGGCGAATACCCCATCGTCGCCCTCGACGAAGTGCCCCAGGCCGGCTGGTTCGGCCGCATGTGGGACGCCATCCGGCTGTGGTTCAAGAACCTCTGAGCCAGCGCTGAACAGGGCCGGGATTCATCCCGGCCTTGAACTTTCCGCCCCTCGCACCCATCTTGAGAGCATCCGGTGTCCGCGGATACGCTCTCAACGCCCCTCACGCCTCCCTTTCACGCCTCCGTTATCCAGGCCATGACTGAAGAACGCCAGACCCTGCTCGAGTTTCCCTGCGAGTTCCCGATCAAGATCATGGGCGCGCGGGTCGATCACTTCGCCCAGACGGTGCTGGAGGTCGTGCTCCGCCACGCCCCCGATTTCGAGCCCGGCTCGATGCAGATGCGCCCCTCCTCCAAGGGCAACTACCTGGCGATCACCTGCACCCTCAACGCCACCTCGCAGCTGCAGCTCGACAACCTGTACCGCGAGCTGTCGTCCCACCCGATGGTGAAGGTCGTCCTGTGATCGTCCGCCGCCTCGGTCTCGCCCCGTATGAGCCCACCTGGCGGGCGATGCAGGAATTCACCGCCACCCGCGACGACGCCACCCCCGACGAGCTGTGGCTGGTGCAGCACCCGCCGGTGTATACCCTCGGCCAGGCCGGCAAGCCCGAGCACCTGATCCACGCCACCGAGATTCCGCTGGTCAAGATCGACCGGGGCGGCCAGATCACCTACCACGGCCCCGGCCAGGTGGTCGGCTACCTGCTGCTCGACCTGCACCGCCGCCAGCTCAAGGTACGCGAGATGGTCAGCCTGCTCGAACAGGCCATCATCGACTGCATCGCCGACTACGGCCTCGACGCCCGCCGCAAGGAAGGCGCGCCCGGCGTCTACATCGACGGCGCCAAGATCGCCGCCCTCGGCCTGCGGGTGAAGAACGGCTGCTCCTACCACGGTCTGTCCCTCAACGTCGATATGGACTTGACACCATTTACCTGGATCAATCCCTGCGGCTATAGTGGGCTCAAGACCATACAACTCAAAGACTTCGGCGTCACCGAAGCGCCCGACACCGTAGCCGAGCGGCTGCTCGGCCATCTGCGGCGGCATTTCCCCGACGTCGCACCCACCGCCTGACCAAAGGACGCAGCCCCCATGGAATCCGAGAGCCGCAAACAGCGCGGCGCCGAAAAGACCGCCCGCATCCCGATCAAGATCGTCCCGGCCGAACGCCTGAAGAAGCCGGAGTGGATCCGCATCAAGCTCGGCGCCGGTGCCGAAGTAGAGCGTTTCAACGAGATCAAGGACACCCTGCGCGAGCACAAGCTCCACACCGTGTGCGAGGAAGCCTCCTGCCCCAACATCCACGAATGCTTCGGCAAGGGTACGGCCACCTTCATGATCATGGGTGACATCTGCACCCGCCGCTGCCCGTTCTGCGACGTGGGCCACGGCCGCCCCGAGCCGCTCAACGCCAACGAGCCGGCCGATCTGGCCAAGACCATCGCCGCGATGCGCCTCAACTACGTGGTGATCACCAGCGTCGACCGGGACGACCTGCGCGACGGCGGCGCCCAGCACTTCGTCGAGTGCATCCGCTCGACCCGCGAAGCCAGCCCCAAGACCAGCATCGAAGTGCTCGTGCCGGATTTCCGCGGCCGCATGGAGATCGCCCTCGACATCTTCGACCAGGCCCCGCCGGACGTGATGAACCACAACCTCGAGACCGTGCCGCGCCTCTACAAGCAGGCCCGCCCGGGTGCGGATTACGCCTACTCGCTGGAGCTCCTCAAGCAGTTCAAGGCGCGTCACCCGGATGTGAGCACCAAGTCCGGCCTGATGGTCGGCCTCGGCGAAACCGACGACGAGATCCTCGAAGTGATGCGCGACATGCGCGCCCACAACGTGGACATGCTCACCATCGGCCAGTACCTCCAACCCTCCGGCGGCCACCTGCCGGTGCTGCGTTACGTCCATCCCGACACCTTCAAGATGTTCGAGACCGAAGCGCTCAAGATGGGCTTCAAGAACGCCGCCTGCGGCCCCATGGTCCGCTCCAGCTACTGGGCCGACCAGCAGGCCCACGGGGCGGGCGTGGTGTAAGCCGCTTAGCCGATCGACCCGGACAGAAAACGCCTCGCGATTCCTGCGAGGCGTTTTCGTTTTTGCGGCATGTCAGGTGGCGTGGCAAGAACTCAGGCATGGATCGTCGTAAGATCACGGCATGAACGACGCAAGCTGCCCTTTCTGCCATCTGCCTTCCGGGCGCATCGTGCTCTCTGGTGCCGAAGCCTTCGTGGTCCGCGATGGCTATCCCGTCTCCGCCGGTCACAGCCTGGTGATCCCGCGGCGACATATCGGCTCCTTCTTCGATCTGACGGCGGCGGAACGTGACTGCATGTTCGAACTGCTCGCACAGGCAAAGGCGGAGCTCTATGAAACCTGCCGGCCTGACGGTTTCAATATTGGCATCAACGACGGCGCAGTTGCAGGGCAGACGGTTCCCCATCTCCATCTGCACCTGATCCCCCGCTATGCGGGCGACGCCGATGATCCACGCGGCGGCGTGCGCTGGGTGCTTCCGGCCAAGGCGAAATACTGGGCCGGGTAATGAGCCTCACCGCCTACGTCGACCAGTTTCGGCGCATCAGGGTGAATGTGGCCCATGGCCGGGCCAGCCCGCACAAGATCTGCATGTTACTGGCGGTGCTCGACATGGCCCGAGGCGGCGCCCTGACTCAGAACCGGATCGCCTACGCCCCCCCGCTGCTCGAACGCTATGCCCTGTATTTCAGGGCAGTCCGGGCCGACGGCGACCACCCCAATCCCTACTTTCCGTTCTTCCACCTGGCAGGCCACCTGCGCGGCGGTGGAGAGAGCTTCTGGCACCTCCAGCCCAAGCCTGGCCGGGAAGCCGTGCTCGACAACATGGGTACGGTGCGGACATCTAAACAGGTAACGGACAACATCGACCATGCCCGCCTCAACCCAGCGCTTTTCGAGTTACTGCAGGACGAGGCTGCGGTTGACGTCCTGAGCAGCGTCCTCGCCGAGACGTGGTTCCAACGGGGCCTGCAGGATCTCGACGCCGTGGTGGCGCGTACCCGGGAGATCAACCGCTACGAATACGCGCTCCGTACCCCGGATCGCTCCGCGCCCATTGCCGCAGAAGTGCCGCCGGGCTATGTGCGCGACCCGGCTTTCCGGCGGGTCGTCACCGAGATCTACGACTTTCGCTGCGCCGCGACCGGCCTGCGGCTCGTGCTACCCGACGGAGCCGCGATGGTCGAGGCCGCGCACATCCACCCCTTCAGCGAGGCGGGTGACGACGATCCGCGTAACGGACTTGCCCTGACACCGGACATGCACTGGGCGCTCGATCGCTTCCTCATCGCGCCGGACACCAATTTCCGCTGGCGCGTGAGCCCCAGCCTCGATCGACGCATTCCCGATTACCGGGGACTGACCGAGCTGGAGGGCAAGCCGCTCTTCCTCCCTCGCGAGGCGCGGATGTATCCGAAGCAGGAGGCGATCGAGTGGAGATTGTCCCGGCTGGGTTGCTCCTGACTCTCGGGATCAAGGCCAACCCGGGTTGCCCTCATGGGCTATGATCCCCCACGCGGCACGCTCGGGTACCCCGCGATGGGCAACCGGAACGAATCGTTCCCCCGGCACCTCAAATCCGCGCGACACGAAATTCATCCATGAGCGGCCAACCCAGGCCGCCACCCACATACCAACCCCAGGAGACTCCCCATGACCCAATCCCTCTACGACATCCCCCTCACCAAGATCGACGGCACCCCCGCGACCCTCGCCGAGCACGCCGGCAAGGTGCTGCTGGTGGTCAACGTGGCCTCCAAGTGCGGCCTCACCAAGCAGTACGAAGGGCTGGAGGCGCTGCATGAGCGCTTTGCCGACAAGGGTTTCACCGTGCTGGGCTTTCCGGCCAACGACTTTGCCGGGCAGGAGCCGGGCACCGACGCCGAGATCGCCAGCTTCTGCACCGCCAACTTCGGCGTGCAGTTTCCGATGTACAGCAAGCTCGTCGCCACCGGGGCGGACAAGCACCCGCTGTACGCGACGCTGACCTCCGCCAAGCCCGAAACTGAAGACCGCGCCGGCATGGAAGAGATGCTGCGCGGCTACAAGATCGAGCCGACCGCCGCGCCCGAAGTGGTGTGGAATTTCGAGAAGTTCCTGATCGGCCGTGACGGCACCATCCTGCGCCGCTTCGCGCCGGACACCGCCCCCGATGCCGACAAGCTGGTGGCCGCCATCGAGGCCGCCATCGCCGCCTGACCCTCCGGCCGGCGGCGCCCGCTGCCGGCCAGTCCGCCTCCGGGGATGGGCCCACCGCCCCGGGGCGCCCCTTGCGGTCGGCCGCGCCCTGCCTGCGCCGCGCCGAAACCGCAAATCATCGTCAAAGATTGCCGCCGCCGGCCGTTAACGCCGGGGACGTGTCCCCGTGGCACACCGTCCGCCCATTCCGCCGGAGACCCGCGATGCCGACCATCCACGCGCCTGCCGCTGCCAGCCCCACCACGCAGCCCAACCCGACGAACTTCGCCATCACCCTGATGGAGCATCTGGTGGTGCCCACCTTCGTCCTCGACGCGGATCAGCGGGTGCTCATCTGGAACCGCGCCTGCGAACGCCTCACCGGCATCCCGGCCCACGAAGTCATCGGCACCCGCGATCACTGGCGGGCCTTCTACGACACCCCGCGCCCCTGCCTCGCCGACCTGCTGGCCCGCAACGACTGGTCGCTGATCGACAAGCTCTACACCACCCACGACGAGCCCGACACGCCGGCCCACGGCGTGCACGCCGAAAACTGGTGCACCATGCCGCGCCGGGGCAAGCACCTTTATCTGGTGGTCGATGCCGGCCCGGTGTTCGACGACGCCGGCAAGCTCATCGCGGTGGTCGAAACCCTGCGCGACAACACCGAGAGCAAGCTCACCCAGATCAAGGTGGCCGAGCAGGCCAGCCTGCTCCAGCACCACTACGACGAGCACGAGCGCGAGGCCAGGATGGCCCGCCGCATCCTCGACCACCAGATCCGCACCGACCTCATCCGCCAAGCCGGCATCCACTACACAGTGATGCCCGCCACCAACTTCTCGGGCGACCTGATCCTCGCCGCCCGCTCGCCGGACGGCCGGCTCCACGCCCTGCTGGCCGACGCCACCGGCCACGGCCTGGCCGCCGCGGTGAGCGTGCTGCCGGTGGTGCAGGAGTTCTACCGCCTGGTGGAGCAGAACGAGCCCCTCTCCGGCATCGTCGACGCCATCAACTTCGTGCTCGCCAACTCGCTGCCGGCGGGGCGCTTCGTGGCCGCTGCGTTCGTCAGCCTCGACGAGCAGGCGCGGGAAGGCGAAGCCTGGGTCGGCGGCATCCCCGGGGTGCAGATGATCGACGACAGCGGCCGCATCGTGCGTCGCTTCGAATCCCGCAACCTGCCCCTGGGCGTCACCCGCGAAGCCGACGGCATCAAGACCTTCGAGCGCTTCAGCTGGGCCGAGCCCGCCCGGCTGGTGATGCTCTCCGACGGCGTCGTCGAAGCCACCGCCCCCGACGGCGAAGCCTTCGGCGAGGCCCGCCTCGCCCACAGCCTCGCCAGCCCCCGCAGCGAAGACCTGATCGCCCGCCTGCGCGCCGCCCTCACCGCCCACCTCGCCGGCACCCCGGCCCACGACGACATCTCGATCCTGGTGATCGACTGCCCGGCATAAGCCACTGGCGCCATAACGACAAAAGGCGGCACCCGCACCCGGGGCCGCCTTTTTGCTTTTCTGCCTGACGCGCGGGATCAGAACGTGCGATTGACCGACGCGATCCAGGTGCCTGCGCCCATGTCCTTGGTGGTTCCGTTGCCGGCGACGCTGGGGTAGTTCTTCCAGTAGTCGGTGCCGACGGTGGTGGTGTAGGCGAGGCCCAGCACCCAGCCGCCGTCCATGGTCTTGGTCACGCCGGCCTTGTAGTCGGAGTAGCTGAGGCCGGTGGAGTGGGTGATGGTCTGGCGGCCGGCGTGGAGGGTGCCCGTCCACGTGGGCAGGAATTCGTAGGTGACGTTGGCCTCGATGTACCACGAGCCCGAGGTGTCGCTGCCCGTCACCCCCGCGCCGGGCTTGCCGGGGAAGGCGCCGAAGCCTGCGTTGTTGTCGTTGAAGCCGAAGTAGCCCACGTCGGTCATGGCCCGCGAGTACTTCACGTTGAGCCACTTCCAGGTGCCCGAAAGGTAGAGCTCGGTGGAGTTGTAGCGCTTGCTGGCGTAGCTGCCGGCGGGGGTGATCTTGTCGTAGTTGGCCCCCGGGAAGAGGAACTGCAGCACGCCCACGTCGTAGCTGAAGTCATCCACCGCGCCCCGGTAGCCGCCGTACAGATCCACCTCGATGTTGGCGTTGGCGTACAGGTTGCCGCTGGTGTTGGAGAGCCAGGCGCCGGCGTAGAAGCCGCTCTCGTGGGCGTAGTCGATGCCGCCCTGCAGTGCCGGGTTGCCCCAGGTCTGACGGATGCCGCGGAAGACGTACTCCGACACGATGCCGACGTTGCTGGTGAGCGCCGGGGCGGGGGCCGGCGCGTCTTCGGCGAAGGCCGGCGCGGCAAGTGCCGGCAGGCCCAGCAAAAGGGCAAGGCGCAGGGCTTTCGGGGTCGTGGTTTTCATGGTCATGCCTCTGTCGGTGTTGGGGTGATGCCATTCCACGCCCGCGCGCGGAGATCCTCAATTCCCCCTCAGACCTACTCCCAAAGTCGAATTGTTCAGTGCACCAACGAAGCCGAGAGTGCAGCCGTATCGCATTGATTGCGGTGTGACTTTTCCGACCTTCGAGGAGTACGCAGATGAACACGACGACAGTGGATGCCGTATCAGGCGGCATCGAGAGTGGCGGCGCGACGCTCCACCGCCGGATAGGCTGGGCCGGCGCCTTCTGGGTGGCCAGCGGCGTGCCGGCGCTGGTGCTTTTCTCCATCGGCTCCATCGCCGCCACGGTGGGCAAGCCGTCGTGGGCGGTGTGGATCATCTCCATCGCCTTCGGCTTCCTGCAGTCCTTCACCTACGCCGAGATCGCCGGGCTGTTCCCCCACAAGTCGGGCGGCGCCTCGGTGTATGGAGCGGTGGCCTGGGTGCGCTACAGCAAGATGCTGGCGCCCCTCTCGGTGTGGTGCAACTGGCTGGCGTGGTCGCCGGTGCTGGCGATCGGCTCGGGGCTGGCGGCGGGCTACATCCTGTCGATCCTGTTCGCGCCGGACGCCGCCATCAACACCTGGCAGATCACCCTGATGGACCTCGGCTTCATCAAGGGCGGCCTCGCGCTGCGGGTGAACGCCACCTTCGTGGTGGGCGCCGCGGTGCTGCTGGCGGCCTTCGCGATCCAGCACCGGGGCATCCTGCAGGCGGCGCGCATGCAGATGGTGCTGGGCGTCGCCGCCCTTGCGCCGCTGATGCTGATCGGCCTGTGGCCGCTGGTTTCCGGTGACGTGCCGGGCGCCAACCTGGCGCCGCTCTACCCCCTCGCCAAGGACGCCGGCGGAGCGGTGATCGACGGCGCCTGGGACATGGCCGGCTTCACCCTGATCGCCGGGGGGCTGTTCATGGCGGCGTGGTCCACCTACGGCTTCGAAACGGCGGTGTGCTACACCCGCGAGTTCCGCAACCCGCGCACCGACACCTTCAAGGCCATCCTGTACTCGGGCCTCTTGTGCATCTTCGTGTTCACCGTGGTGCCACTCGCCTTCCAGGGCAGCCTGGGCCTCGGCCAGCTGGTCACCCCGGCGGTGCTGGACGCTGCCGGCAACGTGGTCACCCCGGCGGTGTACGACGGCATCCTGTCGCCGGACATCTACAGCGGCATGGGCGTCGCCCAGGCCATGGCCCACATGCTGGGCGGCGGCCCGCTGGTCGAGCACGTGCTGATGGCCATGCTGGTGCTGGCCCTGGTGCTGTCGATCATGACCTCCATGGCCGGCTCGTCCCGCACCCTCTACCAGGCCTCGGTGGACGGCTGGCTGCCCAAGTACCTCTCCAACGTCAATGGCAACGGCGCCCCCACCGCCGCGATGTGGACCGACCTGGGCTTCAACCTGCTCCTGCTGCTGATGTCCGACTACGTGTTCGTGCTGGCCATCTCCAACGTCTGCTACATCCTCTTCAACTTCCTCAACCTCAACGCCGCCTGGATCCACCGCATCGACCGCCCGCGCTGGCCGCGCCCCTACCGTGCCCCCACCTGGCTGATCGCCGTGGGCACCGTGCTGGCCTTCGTCAATCTGGCGCTGATGGGCATGGGCGCCGACATCTGGGGCGCCGGCACCCTGGCCACCGGCCTGCTGGCGGCGGCGCTGATCCTGCCGGTGTTCTTCTACCGCCACTACATCGTCGATAAGGGACAGTTTCCGGCGGCGATGCTCGAAGACATGCACCTGGGCAGCGAGTCGGGCGTCGGCACCCGCGCCGGCATCCTCCCCTGGCTCACCCTGGTCGGTGGCGCGGCGGTGATCGCCATCGCCCACGCCGTGGCGGTGATCTAAGGAGGCCGCCGCCATGATGATCTCCGACATCAAGAGCCGCCCGGTCTACCGCGACCTGGCCCCCGAGCCCACCGCCAGCGGCCACCTGCTGGTGGTCGAGGGCGAGACCCTCACCCCCGCCACCCTCGCCGCCTTCGCCAGCGCCTTCGGGCCGGTGGCGCCCCGGCTCCACACCTGGCTCGTGGGCGGCCCGCAGGACGTGGGCACCCACCCGGGCCGGCTGTGGCGGCTGGGCAGCCTGGCCGACGTGGAGGACAGCCTCTCCTGCGCCAGCCGCGGTTTCGGCATCGGCGACCGCCTGTACGTGAGCGGCACCGAGCCCTTCCTGTGGCGCGTGGCCGAGGTCGCCGGCCACGTGGGCTTCGCCAGCGGGCAGATCCAGCTCCACCACGCCGGCAGCCTGCGCCGCCGGGTGTGGTGCACCCACTGCCACGCCTTCACCGACGACGTGACCACCCACATCGCCGACTGCGCCGGCTGCGGCCGCCACCTGCTGGTGCGCGACCACTTCTCGCGCCGCCTGGGCGCCTTCATGGGCGTGATGGTGGATGCCGAGGCGCCCGGCCAGGTGCCCGCCCGCGAGGAGGTCTTCGCATGATCGGCGACACCCTCCAGCTGCGCGTGGATGCGGCCACCGCCATCGCCCCCACCCTGCGCCACCTGCGCCTGGTGGCGGCGGACGGCGGCAAGCTGCCCCCGGCCTCGGCCGGCGCCCACGTGCAGCTCAGCCTGCCGGCGCCGGAGCGCACCCACCGCAACGCCTACTCGCTGGTCAGCCGCCCCGGCGCCCGCGACGCCTACGAGATCATCGTGCGGCGGGTCGAACAATCCCGAGGCGGCTCGGCCTTCATCCACGATCAACTGGCGGTGGGCGACACCGTCGAGGCCGCGTGGCCGGGCAACCTTTTCCCCCCGGTGCGCACCGCCCGTCACCAGCTGATGGTCGCCGGCGGCATCGGCGTCACGCCCTTTCTGTCGTATCTGGCCGAGTTCGGCTTGAGCGGCGCGTCCCACGCGCTGCATGTGTGCTGCCGCCCGGACGAGCGTGAGGCGTTCGCCCCGTGGCTGCCGGAGGGAGCCAAGGTGGACTTCCACTGGAACGCCGACGGCCACCGCCTCGACATCCCCGCCCTCCTCACCACCCAGCAGGCCGGCACCCACCTCTACGTGTGCGGCCCGGCCGCCATGAACGACGCGGTGATCGCCGCCGCCCGCGACGCCGGCTGGCCCGACAGCCATGTGCATTGCGAGCACTTCGGCACCGCGCTCTCTGGTGGCGCCGCCTTCCGCGCCTTCCTCGCCCGCTCCGGCATCGAGGTGAGCGTGGGCGAGGACGAGAGCCTGCTCGAAGCCATCGAACGCGCCGGCGTGGCCGCCCCCTGCCTGTGCCGCGGTGGCGCCTGCGGCGTGTGCGCCACGCCGCTGCTCGAAGGCGACGCCGAGCACCGCGACCACTTCCTGTCCCCCACCGAGCGCGAAAGCGGCCGCCTGATCATGCCCTGCGTGTCGCGGGCGCGCTCGGGACGGCTCGTGCTGGACCTGTGACCCTGCCCCGGAGACCCATCATGACCCTCGCCTTCAAGCCCGACGAAACCTTCCGCGGCGACTACACCTACCGCAACAGCGACGCCGCCATCCTGCGTTTCCCCTTCCCCTTCCCGGAAGACCGCTACATGTACAGCGTCAACATCGAGCCGCACGTCCGCAGCGGCCCGACCGACGTGTTCCGCCGCCCCTTCGACGTGGATGAGCACTACATCGCCGAATGCCGCGACAAGGCCATCACGCTGGAGCGCGACCCCAGCCGCTGCCAGGCCCTGCCCCACATGATGCTGGCCCAGTGGGACACCCTCGAGCTGCTGATGGAAAGCCTCGCCGCCGACTACCCGACCCACTTCGCCCTCATCAAGGAAGGCGACGACTTCGGCAGCCGGTGGACGTGGATCAACCGCCCGCTGGGCATCGAGCAGAGCTTCATCTTCGGCAACCCCGACACCCTGCCCTGCGAGCCCTTCGAGTACATCACCCGCCAGGCCCAGGGCGACTTCGCCATCTGCGACCAGCGCGACAACAACCTCTACATGGACGCCGGGATGGTCACCTCCCAGGCCGACTGGTCGCTGGCGTTCGACGTGGGCATGAGCTTCATGGAGTGGCACGGCCCGGTGCCGCTGGCCCACCAGGCCGGCGTCTTCGAGCGGGCCCTCAAGTTTCTGCTGATGCTGCGCCTGGGCCAGCCCATGCGCCGCCTCAACTGGACGATGACCATCAACCCGCGCCTCGACACCTCGCCCGAGAGCTACCCCGAGTGGGGCCCGGACCGCGCCAGCCTCACCCCGGACAACATCGGCCGCAAGCTGCACCTGCGCGTCGAGCTGCAAACGCTGTGGCGGCTGCCCCGCAGCAACGCGATCCTCTTCCCGATCCGCTGCTACCTCGCCTCCCTCGACGAGCTGGCCCGCGTGCCCAAGTGGGGCGCCCGCCTGCACCGGGTGCTCTCCACGCTGCCGCCGGAGCTCGTCGACTACAAGGGCCTAACCCGCTTCCTGCCCACCGCGCTGGACTGGCTCGCCGCCCACGACGACGGCCGCGAGCTGCCCATCGGCATCGAGCCGGGCATCAGCACCCTCGCCCGCCCCTGACGGGCCGCCCCCCGGATTTCCCCCTCTTCAAACTGACAAAAGGACTACCGCCATGAACGCCCCCACCCAGATCACCCCCACCGGCATCGGCGCGGAATGGAGCCCCCAGTGGCTGCTCACCCCCGAGCAGCGCGCCCTGCAGGCCGACCTGATCGCCCTGTGCGAAACCACCCTGCGCCCCAACGCCATCGAGAGCGACAAGAAGTACATCTACCCGCGCAAGAACTTCGAGGCGCTGGCCTCGATGGGCCTCCTGAGCCTCACCATCCCCAAGGAACTCGGCGGCCGCGGTGAGAGCCACGTGTGCGCCGCGATGGTGGTCGAGACCATCGCCCGCTACGGCTGCCCCTCCACCGCCATGTGCTACACCATGCACCTGGGTGCCTGCGCCGCCGCGCTGCTCCGCCACCACGACAACGAACGCCTGAAGGACATCCTGCGCCGCGTGGATGCAGACGTGCTGATCGGCACCCTGTCCTACTCCGACCCGGAGACCGGCTCCCACTTCTGGTACCCCATGTCGTCCCGCGCCGAGCGCACCGACAACGGCTGGAAGGTCTTCAAGAAGGCCTCGTGGACCACCTCCGGCGGCTTTGCCGACTGGTACATCATCCAGACCACCTCGCCGGATTTTGGCGGCGACTACTCCAACCTGTCCTGCTTCCTCGTCACCAAGGACCAGATCCACGCCGACCCGGCCAACTGGGACGGCCTCGGCATGCGCGGCAACCAGTCCGGCCCGATCTCGGTGGACGGCGTCGACATCGCCCCGGACGCGCTGGTCGGCCCCATCGGCGACGGCGCCAAGTCCAACGACGAGGTGGTCGATCCGTTCTTCCTGGTGTGCTCCTCGGCCTGCTGGAACGGCATCTGCCTCGCCGCCATGGACATCACCAAGAACCACACCACCCGCAAAGTGCACAACGACGTGGGCATGCGCGTGGCCGACTACCCGACCATCCAGGACTACGTGGGCGAGTGCCTGATCGACACCAACGCCAGCCGCAGCTACGTGTATCTCGCCGCCAAGGCGCTGGACGACCTGACCGACGGTTGCGACTGGTCCGCCCACGCGACGATCGACCACCTGCCGCGCACCCAGATCCTCAACTGGCTGTGGCAGGTCAAGTTCTTCGCCTCCAAGAACGTCACCTTCGTGGTGGACAAGATGCTCCACGCCTGCGGCGGCACTGGCTACAAGCCCGCCCTGGGCATCGAGCGCCTGCTGCGCGACGGCAAGGCCGGCTGGGTGATGGGCCCCACCAACGAGGTGCTGCGCCAGTTCGTCGGCAAGGCCGCGCTGCTCGGCTTCGAGGTGCTGGATTACTGGAACCAGTCGGTCAACCAGCGCGTCCTCAACAACGAGCTCAAGAAGATGAGCAAGGACGAAAAAGCCGCCTTCGCCAGCAAGCTGCTGGCCGAAGCCCAGGCCTGATGCCGCCCGGGCCGTCCGCCGGGCGGCCCGCCCCTCCGCCCAGCCAAACCGGAGCCACCATGACCACCGCCCTCTGCCCCGACGCGCCCACCGAGAACCTGCTCAGCGCGCCCTTCGACGCCCGCCTGTTCCGCCGGGTGCTGGGACTCTTCCCGACCGGCGTCACCATCGTCACCACCTGGGATGCCGACGGCCGCCCGGTTGGCGCCACCGTCAGCTCCTTCAACTCGGTGTCCCTCACGCCGCCGCTGGTGCTGTTCAGCCTGGCCTGCGAGAGCGCCGCCTGCGAGGTGTTTTCGGGCGGCGGGCCGCTGGCGATCCACGTGCTGGGCCACGAGCAGGAAGCCCTCTCCAACCGCTTCGCCCGGGGCGGCGCCGAGAAGTGGGCCGACCTCGTGTACGGCACCGGCGAGCTGGGCAGCCCGCTGCTCGAAGGCGCCCTCGCCACCTTCGAATGCGTGCCCTACGCCCGCTACCCCGGCGGCGACCACACCATCTTCGTGTGCGAGGTGCGCGGCCTGCGCTTCCGCGACGGCGAACCGCTGGTCTTCAGCGGCGGCCGCTACCGCAGCCTGGCGAGCCAGGAGGCCTTTGCATGAACGACCCCACCCCGCTTTCCGCCCTCGACCCCGAGGCCGGCCCCGACCCCTTTCTGCTCGACGCCGACGCCCCGCCGCCGGCCCCGCAGGCCTTCCCCGAGCCGCTGGAAGTGATCCGCGTCACCGCCGCCAGCGCCCGGGCCTTCACCGTCAAGGCCGGTCAGTGCATCCAGGTCATTGACGTGGACGGCAAGCAGTGCTCCGACCTCCTCGCCTTCGACGCCGCAGCCTTGGCCGCCGGCGAGGAATGGGGCCTCGACCCCACCGTCACCCGCACCCTCGCCGGCGCGGCGTACCCGCAGCCGGGCCTGCACGCCAAATACTTCGACGCGCGCATGCAGCCGCTCCTCGAAACCGTGCAGGACACCGTCGGCCGCCACGACGCCTTTGCCCTCGCCTGCACTGCCAAGTATTACGAGGATGCCGGTTTTCCCGGCCACCCCAACTGCAGCGACAACTTCTCGGCCGCGCTGGCGCCCTTCGGCATCAAGCCCCGGGCCGGCTGGCCGGCGATCAACTTCTTCTACAACACCTTCATCCAGCCCTGCGGCAGCCTGGGCTTTGCCGAACCGTGGTCCAGGCCCGGCGACTACGTGCTGCTGCGCGCCCTGAAGGATCTGGTGGTGGCCGTGTCGTCCTGCGCCGACGACATCGACCCCGCCAACGCCTGGCAGCCCACCGACATCGAGGTGCGCATCTATGACGCCGCCCATCACTTCCCCCGAGCCATGGCCCATCGCATGACGCCCGACGCCCCCGCCCGCCTGACCCGCCCGAGCGCCTTCGCGCCGGTCACCGAAACCCTCACCCGCGACTTCATCGACTACAAGGGCTTCTGGCTGCCGCGCAGCTTCGTGGGCCACGGCACCCTGGCCGAGTACTGGGCCTGCCGCGAGAAGGTGGCGGTGATGGATCTCTCCGCCCTGCGCAAGTTCGACGTGACCGGCCCCGACGCCGAGGCCCTGCTGCAAAAGGTGCAGACCCGCGACATGCGCAAGCTCGCCATCGGGCAGGTGATCTACACCGCCGTGTGCCACGCCCACGGCGGCATGATGGACGACGGCACGGTGTTCCGCCTCGGCCGCGACGTGTTCCGCTTCGTCTGCGGCGAAGACACCACCGGCCTGTGGCTGAAGGAGCAGGCCGCCGCCGGCGGCTTCGACGTGCGCATCCGCGACGCCACCGACGCCCTGCACAACCTCGCCGTGCAGGGCCCGAAGAGCCGCGAGCTGCTGGCCAAGATTTTGTGGACCGCCCCGATTCAGCCGGCCATCGGCGAGCTGGGCTGGTTCCGCTTCACCGCCGCGCGCCTCGGCGGCCCCACCGACATCCCGCTGGTCGTGTCGCGCACCGGCTACACCGGCGAGCTGGGCTTCGAGCTGTGGTGCGCCCCCAAGGACGGCCCGGCCGTGTGGCAGGCGGTGATGGAGGCCGGCGCGCCGCTGGGCATCGTGCCGCTGGGCTTCGACGCGCTGGACATGCTGCGCATCGAAGCCGGCCTCGCCTTCGCCGGCCACGAGTTCTGCGACCAGACCGACCCCTTCGAGGCCGGCATCAGCTTCACCGTGGCGCTCTCCAAGCCCGACGACTTCATCGGCAAGGCCGCGCTCGAAGAACGCAAGGCCCACCCGCGCCGCAAACTGGTCGGCCTCGCCATCGCCAGCAACGAGCCGGCCGCCCACGGCGACGGGCTGTACGTAGGCCGCGCCAAGGTCGGCGAGATCACCAGCACGGTGCGCTCCCCCGTCCTCGACGCCCAGATCGCCCTGGCGCGGGTGGACGTGGCGTATTCCGCCATCGACACCGCGCTGCAGGTCGGCCAGCTCGACGGCCACCGCAAGAGGCTGGACGCAACCGTGGTCGCCTTCCCCCACTACGACCCGACCAAGTCGCGCGTGCGGGCCTGACACGCACCTGAGCCGGGCGGCGCGGTGGCGACCGACGCCGCCCGCCACGGGGCGCCTCCGGCACGCCAGGACAACTTCACGTCCATCAAGGACCGGCCCCGCGCAGCAGGCTATAAGTACACCGCCTGCCACTCGGGATTCCTGGAATGAACACCCCCACTCAAACCCTGCGCGTCGTGTTTGCTGCCAGCGCGCTCGCCAGCTCGGTCATCCTGACGCTCTTCGTGCGGGGCCGGGCCGAATGGACAACCGCGTTCTGGCTGCAGATTGCCGGCGCGTCCGTGGCCCTGTGTGCGCTGATCTGTCTCGTGGCGTTCCGCAGGGGCGGCCTGCACCTGGCGGCGGTGCCCCTGTGGGACTTCATCCGCGTGTTCCTGCGTCAGCTCGCGATCGTCTATATCGCGCTGGGCATCGCCACCACGGCGATTGCGCTGGCGATCATCTACGCCATCACCCGGTCGGGGCCGAACGCGCTGGCCCTGGCGGTCCTTGCCGGGTTGTGGCTGTCCCTGTGGCTGGCGCCCGGCATGGCGGCGCTGACCACCTGGCGCAGGCTGCGCAGCGCAACGGTCGGCGACATCGGGCTGCCCGCAAAGCCATGAAGCGCGGCAGCCACGCCCGGGCGGGAGACGATCAGCGCGCTTTCCAGAAGATGTAGTCGGCCTGGTAGGTCACTGTTTCGCGCTTGCCGCGGGTTGCGGGGCTGCACTCTGAGGCCGGTGCCACACCGCCCTTCAAGGCAACGCGCTGGATGTGGGTGACACCGGTGAGGGCGCCCTGGCCCATCGCAGGGTTGGCCTTGACGAGCTGATAGGGCAGGTTGCCGGCCCCCGCGGGCGCCACGGCCAGCTGGGTGCCGGTCAGCCGCGAGCCGTCGCTGGCCTCCCAGGTGGCCGGGGGGCCGTAGTAGCTGCCCACCACCTTGCCGGCGCGGTCCTTGAGCACCGCCTTGGGGCCGACGAAGACCCATTCTGTCTGCCCGCTGACACCGGCCTTGTCCCGGCATTCGTAGGTGATGTCGCCGCTGCCGACGGTCTCCCAGGCCACCGCGTGGCCGGCGGGCACCCGGATGCTGTCGGGGAGGCCGTCCTGACTGTAGGCGCCGCTCATGGGGGTGGTGGAGCAGGCGCCGAGGGCAAGGGCGGAAGCAAGGGTGACGATGGCGGTTTTCATGATCGTTTCTCCGTGGGTTGGGGGCTGCGGTGAGCCTTTTGCGGGCAACGCGCAAGGCGCTGCTGTAGTCACTACTCACGGCGGAGCGATCTGGATGCAGATATCTGAAAATATTTTTCTGGCGATGCCCCCCCCGACCCACTGGCCCGGTTCTTTTGCGCTGAATTCTCGCCAGCGGGGCGCCCCTCACGCAGCCCTCAGCGCTTCGGCCAGCAGGGCCGAAGCATCGGTGCAGGTGGAAGGCGCGGGCGCAAGGCCGATGCGGGCCTGCAGCTTGATGGCGTGCCCATCGATGCGCAGGGGGCGATCCACAAGGCCGGCAAGGGCCGCAGCCAGATCGCCCACGCCACCTGACGCCGCCGACCCCGCCCAGGCCAGCGTCGCCGGCCGGAAATCGGTGATCAGCACCGCAAAGCCGTTGCCGTGGCGGGTTGCGCCGTTGCAGTCGCCGTGCACCACGCGCAGGCGCTTGCCCGTCTCAACCATCACCCGCTCGGCCATCGCCGGGCCGTAGCTGGTGGCGAGCGACTCCAGCGCGTCGATCTCCAGGTGGATCAGCGCGAAGGGGTAGCCGGCAATGGCCGAGTGGGCCACCACGTGCTGCAGGCGGTCGAGGAACAGGCTGAAGCTGAGCAGACCCGTCGCGTTGTCGAAGAACAGCCGGCGGCGGGATTCCTCCTGGGCCTCGTGCCTGCTGCTCACGTCGGTGATGAAGCCCTCCAGCCCGAGGAACTCGCCGCGGCTCGAATGGATGCCGCGCCCCTGCTCCCACACCCAGCGGATCTGGCCGTCGCGGTCGATGATGCGGTAGCTCAGCTCGTAGCGCTCGCGCCGGGCAAGGCGCATCTGCACGTAGTTCCACACGAAATCCCGGTCTTCCGGGTGGATCAGCTCGGCAAAGCTCGCCGACTGGTTGTCCACCAGCTCCAGCGGCGTGTAGCCGGTCAGCTCGAAGCAGCCTTCGCTCACGAATTCCATCGTCCAGTGCTTGTCGTTCTGGCCCCGGTAGATCATGCCCGGCAGGTTGTCGAGCATGGTGTGCAGGCTGCGCCGCTGGGCGCGCAGGGCTTCCTCGCCGCGCCGGCGCTGGTCGATGTCCAGCAGCAGGCCGACGATGCCACCGTCGCCGTCGGCCCAGGCGCGCAGCTCGACCCAGCGCGGCATGCCGCCGCGGGTGGTGACGAGGCGCACCTCCAGGCACAGGCTGTCGCGCCCGCCGGCCTGCAGGCGGCGCAGGCCCTTGGTAAGCGCCGTGCGGTCTTCCAGATGAAAATGCGGCAGAAACGGCGCGAACTGGCAGTCGGCCAGGCTGCGCCCGGTGCTGCGCGCC
>NZ_BSPX01000079.1:0-19380 GCF_030161255.1 Zoogloea oryzae | reverse complement strand
CAGCCACCCGGCGCCGCCACGCTGCCGCTCCTCGACGTACCGTGCCAACCGCTGCTGCACCTGCAGACGCTGCAGTGCTGGAGCTGGCGCAAGCACCGGGGCTACGGCGTGGACTACGCCGGGCGCGAATACGACGTGGCGGTGCCCGCCTTTGCCTACGGCGAGGCCCGCTTCGAGCCCGGCTCGATCCACGATGTGACCGCCCTGCCCGACGGCCGCGCGGTGCGCGTCAAGCGCGACCCGGCCCGCGAGGAAGCCGCCTGGCGGGCGCTGCTCGGCGCCGGCTTCCAGCCCGTCAAGCCGGCCTGGCTGGTGACCACCGGGCCGCGCCCGGAAGGCATGCTGGGCCTCGAGAGCGAAACCCACTGGAGCCACTTCTTCACCCTCACCGCGCCGGCGCTGCGGGGCGCCGGCTGGCAGATCGACTGCCCGAAGGATTTCCGCCACCGGGTGCTGGTGCCCACCGACTGGCACGTGGACATCGCCGACGCCGACGCCGACACCGACGAAGACGAAGGCAACGGCTGGCTACAGGTGTCGCTGGGCATCGAGGTGGACGGCCGGCGCATCGACCTCGCGCCCATGCTCCACGCCGTGTTCAGGCAAGACCCGCGCTGGCTCGACCGCAAGCAGCTCGAAGCCATCAGCGACGACGCCCGGGTGCTGGTGCAGCTCTTTGATGGTGAACGCGTCGCCCTGCCCGCCGGGCGCATCAAGCCCCTGGCGCGCACGCTGGTGGATCTCTTCGACAGCCCCTCGGCGAGCATCAAGGTGTCGCGCTTCGACGCCCCGCGGCTGGCCGAAGCCCTGGCCGACGGCTGGCAGGGCGACGCCCAGGCCGACGGCTGGCAGGGCGACGCCCAGGCGGTGCTCGACAAGATGATCGAGCGCATCCGCGGCGCCGGCCAGATCGCCCCGGTGGCCGCGCCCGAAGGCTTCGCGCTGGATCTGCGCCCTTATCAGCTGGAAGGCCTTGCCTGGCTGCAGCACCTGCGCGCCCACGGCTTCGGCGGCATCCTCGCCGACGACATGGGCCTCGGCAAGACCGCCCAGACCCTCGCCCATCTGCTCACCGAGAAGCACGCCGGCCGGCTGGACAAACCCGCGCTGGTGGTGCTGCCCACCTCGCTGGTCTTCAACTGGCAGCGCGAGGCCGAGCGCTTTGCGCCGCAGCTGCGCGTGCTCAACCTGCGCGGCAGCGGGCGCGCCGCCAACTTCGAGAAGATCCCGGCCCACGACGTGTGCCTCACCACCTATCCGCTGCTGTGGCGGGATCGGGAAAAGCTCGCCGCCCACGCCTACCACTCGCTGATCCTCGACGAAGCCCAGACGGTGAAGAACGCCGCCAGCCAGGCCGCCCAGGTGGTGCGCACCCTCCGGGCCGAGCACCGCCTGTGCCTCACCGGCACGCCCCTCGAGAACCACCTGGGCGAGCTGTGGAGCCAGTTCGACTTCCTGCTGCCGGGCTTCCTCGGCGACACCAAGGACTTCGCCGCCCGCTGGCGCACGCCCATCGAAAAGCGCGGCGACACCGTGCGCCGCGAGATCCTCGCCCGCCGCATCGCGCCCTTCATCCTGCGCCGCCGCAAGGAAGAAGTCGCCAAGGAGCTGCCGCCCAAGACCATCGTGGTGCGCAGCGTCGAGCTCGAAGGCCGCCAGCGCGATCTGTACGAGACCGTGCGCGCCACCATGGACGCGCGCATCCGCGACGAGATCGCCGCCCGCGGCTACGCCCGCAGCCAGATCGTCATCCTCGACGCCCTGCTCAAGCTGCGCCAGGTGTGCTGCGACCCGCGCCTCATCCACACCGACGCCGCCGCCAAGGTGAAGGAACGCGCCAAGCTCGACCTGCTGATGGACATGCTCCCCGAGCTGGTCGAAGAAGGCCGCAAGGTGCTGCTGTTCTCGCAATTCACCAGCATGCTCGGCCTCATCGCCACCGAACTCGACGCCCGCAAGATCAAATACGTCACCCTCACCGGCGACACCGCCGATCGCGAGACGCCGGTGCGCCAGTTTCAGGACGGCCCGGTGCCGGTCTTCCTCATCAGCCTCAAGGCCGGCGGCGTGGGCCTCAACCTCACCGCCGCCGACACGGTGATCCACTTCGACCCCTGGTGGAACCCCGCCGTCGAAAACCAGGCCACCGACCGCGCCCACCGCCTGGGCCAGACCAAGGCGGTGTTCGTCTACAAGCTGGTGGTCGCCGGCTCCATCGAAGAGAAGATCCTCGCCCTGCAGGAAAAGAAAGCCGATCTCGCCGCCGGCATCCTCGCCGAGGATCACGAAGGCACGGTGAAGTTCGGCGAGGACGACATCCGCGCCCTGCTGGCCCCGCTGCCCGAGGTCAAGAGCGAGGCGAAGAAGCCCGGGCGGCCAAGAGAGGGTTAACCGCACTCATGAACCGCGCCTGACAGCCGATATCACCGTGGGCCCGACGCATCCGTCGCGCCCACGGTGATTCAGGCGGGAGGATCGGCGCGCATCCGCGCCCCCGCATCAGTTGAAGTGGGGATTTGCAATGTTTCGAACGCTCAGCGTAAGAAAACAGCTGTTGGCGGTGGCGGCGGTGGTGGTCGCCTTCTTTTTCTACCTCGCCTCCATCGTCTGGGAAGAGACGCAGACCATCACCGAGGCCGCCGACGGCATGGGCCAGGGAAAGGACGTGATCGCCGACGTGATGCCGCCGCCGCTCTACGTGCTCGAAGCCCAGCTTGCCGCGCTCCAGCTCCTGAACGCCTCGCCCGAGCAACGCGAATCCCTGTTCAGGACACTGCAGGCCCTGAAAGCCGTTTATGACGAGCGGAACGCCTACTGGGCCACCCGGGCGCTTGACCCGACGGTGAAGGCGGCCCTCCTGAGCACCCAGAAGGAAACCGCCGACGCCTACTGGGCGCTGCTGCTCGGCCACTACGCCGCGGCCGCCCGCGCCCACGACACAACCCGGCTGGAAGCGCTGACGCCGGAGCTCTGGCGGCGCTACCACACCCATCGCAGCGCCGTGGACGTCACGGTGCGGCTCGCCACCCAGTACGCCGATCACACCGCGGCAACCCTCGCGCAGACAGCCGCCGATTCGCGCCTTTACGCCTCGGTGCTGACCCTGCTGGGCGCGCTGGTCGCCGGCGCGCTGATGCTCCTGAGCGCACGCTGCATCCTGTGCCGCCTGGGCGGAGAACCGCTGGCCATGCAGAAGGCGGCGCGCCAGTTTGCCTCGGGCGACCTGACGGCCGTCCTGAAGCCCGAATACGGCGGCGAGGACAGCCTGGCCGCCTCCCTCGTCCTCCTGCGCGACAACCTGCGCAACACCATCGAGATGCTGACGGAGGAGCGGGCGCGGCTGCGCACCCTGCTCAACACCCTCCCCGATCTGGTCTGGCTGAAGAGCCCGGATGGCGTGTTCATCGCCTGCAACGAAAAGTTCGAGCGCCTCGTGGGGGCCGGCGAGGCCGACATCATCGGCCACGTGGACCACGACTTCTTTCCCCCGACGCTGGCCGACGCCTTCCGCCAGCGCGACGCCGAGGTGATCGCCAGCGGCCAGCCCAGCGTCACCGAGGAGACCGTCACCTACAAGAGCGACGGCCACGAGGAGATTCTCGAAACCATCCGCACGCCGATGCGCGACGCCGCCGGCCGCCTGATCGGCGTGCTGGGGCTGGCGCGGGACATCACCCACATGCACCGGCTGATGGACGACCTGACCGCGGCGCGCCTCGAAGCCCAGCGCTCCAGCCGCGCCAAGAGCACCTTCCTGGCCAACATGTCCCACGAGATCCGCACCCCGATGAACGCCATCATCGGCATGGCCGATCTGGCGCTCACGACCGACCTGAACCGCAAGCAGCTCAATTACATCAGCAAGGTCAAGGTGGCCTCGGAGAGCCTGCTGAACATCATCAACGACATCCTCGACTTCTCGAAGATCGAGGCCGGCAAGCTCACGATGGAGAAGTCGCCCTTCCTCCTCGACACCATCTTCGACCAGCTCTCCGGCGTCGTGGCGCTGCGCGCCGAAGAACAGGGCGTCGAGCTGCACTACGACATCGGCGACGACTCGCGGGTCCTCGAAGGCGACCCCTTCCGGCTGGGCCAGGTGCTGATCAACCTCGTCACCAACGCGGTGAAGTTTTCCGCCGGGGGCACCGTGCTGGTCAAAGCCGATACGGTGTCCGTGGGCGACGACGAGGTGGAGCTGCGCTGCTCGGTCGCCGACCAGGGGATCGGCATGAGCCCCGAGCAGGCTGCCAGCCTCTTCCAGCCCTTCACCCAGGCCGACACCTCGACGACCCGCCAGTACGGCGGCACCGGCCTCGGCCTGTCGATCAGCCGCCAGCTGGTCGAGCTGATGGGCGGCCAGATCCGGGTCGAGAGCGGGCTGGGGCAGGGCAGCACCTTCCACTTCAGCGCGCGCTTCAAGACCCTCGGCCCCGACCGGCGCCAGGGCATCGCCCAGTTCGGCGCCCGCCTCGCCGAGCACGCCCACCGGCCCGTCCTCATCATCGACGACAACCCCATCGCCTGCGCCATCCTCGAACGCATGATCAGCCAGCTTGGCCTGCGCACCGAGGTGGTCATGAGCGGCAGCGACGCGCTGAAGAAGATCGAGGTCGACACCCCGCCCGACTACCTGATGTTCCTCGTGGACTGGCGCATGGCCCGCCTCGACGGCGTCGAGACGATCCGCAAGCTCAAGCGCCGCTACCGCAGCCTGGGCCGCACGGCGCCGCCGATGATCCTCGTCACCGCCTTCAGCCACCACGAGGAGATCGACCAGATCAGCGGCGAGATCGACGGGCTGCTCGCCAAGCCGGTGAGCGCCCGCCACCTTTACGTCGAGATGGCCCACTGCCTGGGCCTCGCCGACGACGCTCCCCACGACAGCGAACGCCGCCAGCCGCGGGTTGCCAACTGGTCGCGCTTCCGCAACCTGGACATCCTGGTCGTCGAGGACGTGGAGGTGAATCGCGAAGTCATCGGCGAACTGCTGGCCACCTCCGGGCTGATGGCGCGCTTTGCCAAGGACGGGCAGGAGGCGCTGCTGGCCGTCGAGGAGCGCTGCCCCGACCTGATCCTGATGGACATCCAGATGCCGGTGATGGACGGCTACGCCGCCACCCGGCGCCTGCGGGAGATTCCGGCCTATCGCGACGTGCCGATCATCGCCCTCACCGCCAACGCCCTGCTCGACGAACAGGAGAAATGCCTCGCCGCCGGGATGAACGCCCACGTGGCCAAGCCGGTGCGCATGGACGACCTGTTCGAGCAGATGTCCCGCTGCCTGCCCGATCACGGGCACGACAACCCGGCCGAGCCCGAGGCCCCGGCCGAAACCACGCCCTCCCCGCCCGCGCATCCCGCCGTGCCCGGCATCGACGTCGCCGTGGGCCTCAGCTACGTCAAGAAGATCGACCTCTACCGGCGCCTGCTCGCCAAGTTCCGCGACACCACCGGGCGCCGCTTCGAGCCCGACTACGCCCGCGCCCTCGCCGACGAAGACTGGGAAACCCAGGCCCGCCTCGCCCACACCCTGAAAGGCATCGCCCGCACCCTGGGCGCCTACGACCTCGGCGAAGCCGCCGCGGCGCTCGAAGAGGCGGTGGACCAGCGGGCCCGCGATCTCATCCAGGCGCGCTTTGCCCTCACCCGGGAAGCCCTGGGCGTGGTCCTTGCCGGGCTGGAAGACCTGAAGGACGGGTAAGCCGCGGGGCGATCACGGCCCCGCCTGGCTGCCCAACCACTTCAACAGCGCCTGGTAGAGCCTGTCGGGATCGACGGGCTTCGAGACGAAGTCATTCATGCCCGCCTCCCGGCAGCGCGCCTCGTCCTCGACAAAGGCATTGGCCGTCAGCGCCACCACGGGGATGCGCTGGCCGCCATCCAGTTGCCGGATGGTCCGGGTTGCCGTCACCCCGTCCATCCTGGGCATCTGCATGTCCATGAGGATCAGGGCGTACGTCCCCGCCGGCGCGCTGCGAACCATGGTCACGGCCACTTCGCCGTTTTCTGCCAGGTCGCAGACCAGGCCCGCGTCCTCCAGAATTTCCTGGGCAACCAGCTGGTTGATCTCGTTGTCCTCGGCCAGCAGGATGCGGGCGCCGGCAAACTTCTGCTGCAACTGGGCAACGACCTCGCTTTGCGGGGCGAGGTCGGCCTCATCGCACGCCTGGCTGGCCTTCTTCAGGCTTGCAGTGAACCAGAAGGTGCTGCCTTCACCCAGCACGCTCTCGACCCCCGCGTCGCCACCCATCAGCTGGGCCAGCCGACGGGCGATGGCCAGCCCGAGTCCGGTTCCACCGTAACTGCGCACCGTCGAGGTGTCGGCCTGCTCGAACGGCGTGAACAAGCGGCCCAGGGCCTCGCGGGAAATGCCGATGCCCGTGTCGATCACCTCGAACCGGATCAGGATCGACTCCTCATCCTCGTGCTGCCGGAGGGTCCGGATGGTCACCGAACCCGTCTCGGTGAATTTCACCGCGTTGCTGACCAGGTTGAGCAGGGTCTGGGTCAGGCGCGTCAGATCGCCGAGCAACTGCTGCGGCAGGAAGTCCACCTCGGTCCTGAGCTGGATGCCCTTGGCCTTGGCCGATTCCGCCACCATCGAGCACACATTGACCGCCAGCACGCGCACATCCACCGGTTCTTCCGACAGCTTGATCTTGCCGGCTTCGATCTTCGAGAAATCCAGGATGTCGTTGATGATGCCCAGCAGATGCTTGCCGGCCGCCTCGATCTTCACCAGCTTCTCGGCCGTATCCGGCTCCTGGGGCTTGCGGCGCAGCAGGCCCGAGAGCCCCAGGATCGCGTTCATCGGCGTCCTGATCTCGTGGCTCATGTTGGCCAGGAAGCTCCCCTTGGCCAGACTCGCCGACTCGGCGGCCCGCTTGGCGTCGGTCAGGGCCGCGGTGCGCTCCTCGACCATCGCCTCCAGGTGGTTGCGATGGCGCTCCAGCTCCGCTTCCGCCACCTTCAGCTTCGTCACATCCACCGCCACCCCCACCCACAAATCCCCCTGCGGGCCGGGAATCGGCGCCGACCGCACGTGCAGCCACACCTGCCGCCCATCGGCCGCGTTGAACAGCAGCACGCCCGAATACTGCATCCGCTCGCGCATGCAGTACGCCTCGTCCTCCCGGTACTGGGCGTAGGAATCCGGCGCCATCAGGGCAAACAGCGGCTCCGCATTCTCCATCAGGTCGGCCGCATGGAGCCCGAGCATCTTCTCGATCCCCGCGCTGATGTAGCGGAAGCCGCGCCGGCCTTGCCGCAGCTCGAACTGATAGACGAAACCATCCGGCAGGTTGTCGCTGAGGGCGCGCAGCTGCGCCTCGCTCTCCCGCAGGTGAACCTCACTCTCCGCGTATTCGTGTTCGATGCGCTGGGAATTCATGCTGATGAGGGTCAGCGTCACCAGCTGCACGGTGAGGATCTGCGCCAGCGCGTAGAAGCTGCCAAAGCCCTTCAAGGCCTCGAAAGCCGTGCTGGTGTTCGGGTCGATGAACTGCTGGCCGATGCGCACGAACGAAAGGACGCCATACACCGCCAGCCACACGGCCAGCATCACGTCGTTCGACCCGAAGTATTTCGGCCGGAACCGCAAGGTGAGGGCCGCCGTCGTCAGGCTCAGGATGCCCGCCAGGGTGCAGTAGATGAGGATGCGCGTGTCGAGCTGGGCCGGGTCCAGGCTGAAATAGCCGAACACGCACAGGAAACCGAGGGCCAGCAGCCCTTCCCAGCGATGGCTGACGGTAAGGCCGCGAAAGACGATCATCCCCCGCAGCAGCAGCACCAGGCCGCCCAGCAAGAGCCCGTTGCGCACCACCACCACATGCCATAACGGCGGCAGCGCCCCGGGAACCAGCATCGCCGCCCCGAGGGCCAGGCACGCCACCCCCGCCGTCCAGAACCCGAAGCCGGGATACGTCTTGCGGGTGCGCAGCGCCACGAACATCACCAGCGCCGCCGCCGAAGAGAGCAATGCGTTGGTAATCAGGAGGGTGGCGGTATCCATCGGGTGTACCTGTCGTGTGATCGAGCGGCGGCTTGACGGGCCGATCCGGAACCTCACCGCATCCCGCCAGGCACCGGACGGACCTGGCCAGCGACACATCACCCGGCCTTGCTCAAGGTGTTGGTGCAGGGAAATGCGGATTGGTTCTGGCCAGCGCCCACGCCGGGCACCACGGCCAGAAGGCTTTAACGGCAGGGAGTGGCGGGGCCTTACGGGTACGCGAAACAAATGAATCCGGGCGCCCCGTAGGTCGGATTAGCGCAGCGTAACCCGACACCACCCACCGCTACTCCCGCCCCACACCCTCAAACCCCATCGCCTCGCGCCCCCAATCCGCCGGATACACCCCCGCCTGTACGAACCGCGCAAAGCTCGACCACCGCCAATCCCCCGCCGACTTCACCAGCCCGTGCTTCACCGGGTTGTAATGGATGTAATCCACATGCTGGGAAAGATCGGCCTCATCGCGGATCTGGTGTTCCCAATAACGACGCAGCCAGATCCCCCGCTCGCCCCTCGCCTGCCGCGCCGCACCCGGCCCCTGCAGTAGCGCATCCGGGCTATGCTTCGAGAACCACGTCTTCACCAGCCGCCAGCGCGTCGAAAAATCCCCATCGCCCGGCGGCAAGGTCCAGATGCAATGCAGGTGACCCGGCATCGCCACAATGGCGTCGATCTCGAAGGGGCGGGATTGGCGGACGGCACGGAAGGCGTTGCGCAGCACGTCGAACGCTTCATCCAAAACCAGAATCAAGCGCCGGCCATCCGTAACAAGAGTGAAGAAAAAAGAACGGAGTAGAGGGTCACGCTTCGCTAGCCCGAGCTAAGCGGGCTGGCGTGACGCGCATTTCGCATAGGATGAAAATAGAAGGGACAGCAGCGGTCCGCGATAAAGTCAAAGAAACAACTGACATTGCTGAGATCAAGCCTCCGATTTCATACAATAGCAATCCAGTTGCTACAAACCATCACATTCGGACTAGATTCGACTATTCGCGTCTTCTATACGTTTTAAAAGCCTTGGCCAAAGAGGCCGGAGCTGACGCCGAATTCCACGAGACTGCATAACCGCCGCAGCTCTGAGCCCGTATCTAATGAAGTTGCGTTTGCCTAGGTGAGAATATCGCTCATACAACTGTCGCCGCCATACACCCTTAACCCCCTTCGTAAACTTGTACTTTCTCGCAGTCTGCCTTGCAAGGCTGACGCCCCTGCGATATTTTTCGGAGAACTTAGCGAAAGCCGCAGAACGGATCAACTTTCTTGAGCCATCGAAAGTAAATCCTAGATATTGAAGTGGGCGCTCTGCAACCAAAACTCCCGCAATCTCACGAAAAAAAATAGACTCCGTCTTCTTTTCATTAATTTTCAGACCGAACTTTGAAATCAAATTTTCGACCAGTTCCAAGACACCAACTTCATTTCCAAATGGAATTACGCACAAAATATCATCGCAATAACGGTAATAGGTACCACCGCGCGACGCAACCTCCGCCCGAAGCACCCGATCAAACTCAAGAAGATACAAATTTGACAACATGGCACTAATTGGGGAGCCTTGGGGTATTCCTTTGACCTCACCATGACGTCGAACCAAACCAGAATAACGAACCTTTTCTCTAAAATCTCTTGGAGAGCAAAATCGAGAAGGTGCGCGCGGCGCGTTATTCTCTGAAAAACCTAGAAGATCGAACAACTCACCCTTAATAACATAAGAGTAGTTGGTCAATGATCGAAATACTGCGTAATGATCTTTCGGCAGCGATTCAAACCCAACCAAATCAATCCAAGCCTTCTTTAAGATTTGGTGATCAAGGTTATCAAAAAATCCCGTTATATCCGTTGCAAAAACAAAACACTCACCTACACGACAAATCTCATTAAACGCATCATTCGCGAACTCAATGTTCGATTTTCCAAGGGAACGAAATGCGAGAACAGAGCCACCCAAACCATAACACTTTATTCTCTCCTCGTACGCCGCCCCTAAAACATGACTGTAATATGCGTAAATGTGAGCGTCTGCATGTGAGGCAAAGGCAATGTGACGTAGCTTTGGATCTTTACGATATACCTTGCGCGTAACGCTATTCTTAGCAACTTTTTGAGTTGTTACGCCATATCGAATGAATGGATAAAATGAATGTCGGGCGACTTTATCCGGATTTTGAGCTAACTTCTCGGCCCCAACCAAACCAAGTGGGGCGTCAAAATGAACATACCCCCTCGGCTTATACCAAGGATGCTTTTCTTTTTTCATCACTAAATTAGCCAAACCGGAGAAGGGAAAAGACTGCGGCCATCTTATCACCCCTTCTCCGGCATAACCGGGTGTCCATAGACACCATCCGCGTAGTAAAACTGCGCGCCGCGCACTTGCTAAACATGGTTTATCATGTTGATTTACAACTACTACTCAAAGGATACTTTCTAATGAAATTAATCTTCTTTCGCAGCTGGCGGATGGCAATTCTGCTGATCAGTCTGATCAGCGGACTTGACATCCAGCAACACTCCCTTCGATCTACATCAAAGGCTTGTTGATTTTAAAGCTCAGCATCAATTAGGTCAATATTTTGATGACAAAGTACATTTCTTATTCCATTTAAAATCCGTACTTTCTCCTCATCAAGCATCCCCCTCAAAACCGCCACGTCCCCTCCACGATATACGCATCGCTCACATGCGCGCCCGTGTGCATGTTCCAGCTTCTGGCCCATCTGAATTCAAGCTCGGCGTTTTCCGACAGTTCGAAGCTCGGCCCCAGCCTTAGCTTGTGCAGGTCGTGGTCCTTGCCGGCGTCGAGGGCGCGTTGGTGGCGGTAGCCGAGCATGAGTTCGACGGGGCCGATGGCGTAGCGGAAGCTGGGTTCGGCGTACCAGTAGAAGTACTTTTCATCCCCCTGCACGGCGTGGCCGGCGAGGGCGCGCAGGACGAGACGGGTGTCGGGGCCGAGGGTAAAGTTGTGGCGCAGGCGGATGGCGAGCTTGCGCTCCGTGCTGCGCTCGCCGCTGTCGTGTTCATGGGCGCCTTCGATGAGGGCTTCGACCATGTGAATCCACGGGTTGTCGAGCGTGATGCCCGGTACGAGGGTGAGGCTGCGGCTTTGCCAGGCGTTGCGGGCGCCGTTTTCCAGTTCGTATTCGATGCCGAGCTTGGCCTTGCCGGGTTCGTTCTCGTCGGCCGGGGCGGGGGCCGGGCACAGCAGCAGGGCGAGGCTGGCGACGGCCGGGGCGAGTGCGCGCCAACCTGAGTGCAGATGCGTCATGGGTTTCCGTTTCCGGGCCGGGCTGCCCGCTGTATGTCGAGCGCGGCGCCCGGGGGCGGCCGCTACCTGATCGGGCCATTGTAAGAGGGAACGGAAACAGTGCGCCCCGGATGGATCTAGTGGAGGGTTGGTTTGTCGCGGGGCGGGGCGATGGCCTCCAGGCCAGCGTCGTCGTCGGGACGGTCTTCCGGGCTGCGGCTGCGCACACTGACAATGCGGCCTTCGCGCAGGGCTTTCAGGGCTTCTTCACGCCTTTTGCGGGCGGCCTCGAAGGCTTCCTCGATCTCGCGTTCAACCGCCTGGGCGACAAGCATCTCTTCGTAGGCGACGGTGAGGGCGTCGATGCTGGATTGGAGTTGGGCGCGCTTTTCGGGGGACATGGCCTGAAGGCGGTGCAACAGCTCGATGTCTTCCTCGATCTGCTCGTCGGTGGGCGCCTTGATGGATTTGGGCTTGGACATACGTCCTCCTGGGGGGTGGAAAACAACGGGTTGCGGGGCTGCTCAGGGCCGGCACGACGAACGGTGGCGCAGGTGTGCACCATCGGCACCGACCACACCCCGGTGGGCGGGTGAGTGGTGGTTCCCCTCGGGCTTTACGGTGATACGCCGCGCACGGAAACCAAAAAAAACGGCGGCGTAGCGGCCGCCGTTGCCAAAAACCGCCCCGCGCCAAGGAGTAGGTACGCGGGGCAGCGCGGACTCAGTGGTTGCCGGGCGCGGCGCTGGTATCGCCGTCGGTCTTCCTGGCGGTGCTGCTGTGGCGGGCGTAATCGGACTTCTTCTTGATGCCCAGCGACGCCAGCTCGTTGGAGCTGACCCCATAGATGACGCGCACCTCGTTCTTGGCGCCGAGGATGACGTTGCGCAGGGCGCGACGGCCGTCCATCACCGCGTCGCGGGCGGCGGCGAGGGCGTTCTCGGCCAGCAGCACGTCTTCTTCGGCGGCGAGCAGCTCGTTGTAGGCGGCGGTGGCGGCCTCGACGCTGTGGGCGGGGTTGTGGGGGGTGTATCCGGGGATGGCCTTGAGGGCGAGATAGGAATCGATGTCGGCGTCGGCTTCCTGGGCGGTGACCCGGGTGTCAGGCTTGATGTTGGACATGCTGCCTCCTGTGGCGGATGGGGTGGTCTGGACGCATCTACAGTACAGCGATGTTAAATCAATATGCCATTTACAGTAAAGACCAATGTACTACCTGTACGCCATTCATATGACTTGAAGGATGGGCTGCCGGGTGCGGATGGCCGAACGCTGCGCCGGCGGCCGACGAAAGCCTGCCGGGGCATGAGCACCCACTGCGGGCCAGGGGCGAAGAAGTGGCAGCGGCAGAAACACCGTTTCGGCGCCGGAAACGGTGTTGCGGGGGCAAGAAACTCGATTTCGCGGCCTGAAACCGCGTTTCAGGCGCTGAAAGCACGATGATGGCGCCCGAAACCTTCTTTCAGCGCGTGAATCATGGTTTCTGAGCCGAGCAACATCGATTCACGCGCTGAATCGGAGTTTCACGGCGCAAAGATCAACATTCTTCCGCAGTATTTTTGGTCTTCGCGCAGAACCGTCGGGAGCTCGCTTGCAGCCCCCGCTGCTGTGCGAGGCGATCAGGGTGCGAGCTGGCGCACGAGCCGGAATCCACCGCTGGTGAAGCGCATGTCGGCATATGCTCGACCGCGGTTTGCCAGGCGGACGACATCGGGGGCGCTGCCCCCCATGACCCGCCGGTCTTCGGTGAAGCCCTTCTCCCAGGCATTGCCGTGCGTGTCGTACAGGGAGAGTTCGCTGGAGTGAAGCGGGCGGACGGGCCGGGTGCCCCTGCCCTCGCGCGGATGTTCTTTTTGCGGCGCGCTGCATCCGGAAGCGGTCGGGCTGCGTATCCTTGAACGGGAACGCGGAAGCCGGGCAGGCCAGCCCGCCGCAATGGCCCGACGGGCCAAGCAGGACGATGCCGCCGGCACCGGCAGGAAGGAGCACGAGGCATGATCGAGGACATTCAGCCGGCCTTTGCGGCTGACGCAGCAGCCCTGAACCCGGGCTTGCTGGAGGCCGCGGACGAGACGTCCGACAGCGGCAGCGCGGATCTGTGGTCGGCGGCGCCGGACACCGCCGAGCTGGTGGCGCTGATCGCGCGCATCCAGCGGGAAGACGCCGACGCCCTGGGCGCACTGTACGACCGGACCAGCGGACGGGTGTACGGGCTCGCCCTGCGCATCGTGCGCACGCCCGCCGCCGCCGAGGAGATCGTGGAGGACGTGTTCTTCCAGATCTGGCAGCAGGCGGCACGCTACGACCCGGCCCGTGGCCGGCCGCTGGCGTGGATGCTCACCATTGCCCGCAGCCGGGCGCTGGACCATCTGCGCCGCGCCGATCCGGCCACGCTGCACCCGGAGCCGGAGATCCTGATGCGGCCCGACGACGCCGACGAAGCCGCCCTCAATCCACAGAACCTGCTGTCGGCGTGCCGCAACCACGCCCTCCTCCACGCCGCGCTGGCGGCCCTCGATCCGCTGCCGCGGCAGCTGCTGGCCCTGGTGTTCTTCCGCGGCCTGACCCACGAGGAAGTCGCCGAGCAGGCCCGCCTGCCCCTCGGCACCGTCAAATCCCACGTCCGCCGCGCCCTGCTCAGCCTGCGCGGCACCCTGGCCGCCACCATGGACCGGAGCCTGACCTGATCATGGACACCAAACATCTGCTCGACCCCGACGACCCGACCACCGCCCGCGAGGTGGAGGACGGACTGCTCGAATCCCTCGGTCCGGTGCACTTTCCGCCCAAGCGCGCCGAGGCAGTGAAGCTGCGCCTGCTCGACCGCATCCGCGCCAGCCGCGAGGCCGGCAAGGACTTCATCCGCATCCGTTTTGACGAGGGCGAATGGGAGAGCCTTGTGCCGGGCGTGCGCGTCAAGCGCATGCAGGGCGATCAGCGCGCGGCGCTGCTCGAACTGCAGCCCGGTGCGGCGATCCCCTTCCACCGCCACCATGAAGACGAGGAGTGCCTGGTGCTGCGCGGGCGCGTGGAGCTGGGCGAGGTCAGCGTCGGCCCGGGGGACTACCACCTGGCCCCGTCGGGCAGCCGTCACGGCATCGTCCGCTCGGCCGGGGGTGCGCTGATCTACCTGCGCGGCACGCCCATCGGCCATCCGCTGGCCCTCGCCCGGGACATGATCACCGCCCTGCTGCCCGGCGAGGACGTCGTGCCGATGACGATCCCCCGGGATGAAGGGCCGTGGGCGCACCACGCGCCGGGGGTGGATCTCAAGCTGCTGCGCGAAGACGGCGGTCGCCGCTCGATGCTGCTGCGCCTCGAACCCGGCGCCGGGGCCGAGCTGGCCTTCGGGGCAGCCGACGACTGCCTGCAGCTGGAAGGCGAAGTCAGTGTGGACGACGTGCTGCTGCGGGCCGGCGATTTCGGTCGTCCCGCAGGCGCCGGCAACCACCGGCGCGTGACGAGCGCGACCGGCGGGCTGATGTTCATGAGCTGCGCCGGCTGAGGGGTGGCGGCGACGCAAAAAAACCGTCGCCGCCTGCATCCGGATGCCGATCGGGTGCGTAGAGAGGTTGAAGCACCCCTCAACCCCCCAGGAGATCCGATCATGACCACCCTTCTCGTTCCGGCCCGCCGCAGCTTCCTGTCCTCGTCCGGCAAAGCCACCCTCTCCGTCGCCGCCATCGCCCTGCTCGCCGGGCGCGCCGACCTCGCCTCGGCCGCCACCGGCGATGCCGCCAAGGACGTGGACATCCTCAACGTCGCCCTCGGCCTGGAGCACGAGGCCATCAACGCCTACCAGCTGGGCGCCACCAGCGGCCTGCTGCAGAAGCCGGTGCTCGACGTGGCGGTGCTCTTCCAGTCCCACCACAAGAGCCATCGGGACGCGCTGATTGCCACCATCGAGAAGATGGGCGGCAAGCCGGTGGCCGAGAAGTCGATCAACGATTACGCCAAGGCCCTCAATGCCGCATCGCTGACGAGCCAGGCCGACGTGCTCAACCTGGCCGCCCGGCTGGAGATGGGGGCCACCAATGCCTACCTGAGCGTCATCCCGGCCTTCAAGGACCACAACCTGGCCCAGATCGCCGGCCGCCTGGCCGCCGACGAGACGATGCACTGGACGGCCCTCACCAGCGCGCTCGGCCGCCCGCTGCCCACCAAGGCCCTCAGCTTCGGTGCGTGATGCGCGCCCACCACGTCGCCCTGACCTGCCTGGCCGTGCTGGCCACGCAGGCCGGGGCGGACGAAGCCCTCGACGCCAAGGCGCTGTACGAAGCCCGCTGCGGCGGCTGCCACGCCCTTGATGCAGACCGGACCGGTCCCCATCACGCCGGCGTGTTCGGCCGCAGGGCAGGCAGCGTGGCGGGCTTTGCGTATTCGCCCGCGCTGGCGGGCTCAGGGATCGTCTGGAATGAAGTGACGCTGGAGCGCTGGCTGCAGGACCCGGAAGCCCTGATCCCCGGCCAGCGCATGAACGTCCGGGTGAGCGACCCGGCCGAACGCCGGGCGATCATCGGCTATCTGCGGGCGGCGCGCTGAGCCCGCCCGGGTTTCACGCCACCCGGTTCACCGGCTCGCCCCGGGCGAAGGCCTCGATGTTGTCGATGAGCTGGTCGGCGAGGGTCTGCATGGCTTCGCGGCTGGACCACGCCACGTGGGGGGTGAGGATGAAGTTGCCGGCGTCCAGCAGGTCCGGCGCGAGGAGCGGGTTATCCACCGGCGGCTCGGCGGTCAGCACGTCGAAGCCGGCACCGCCGATGCGGCGGGCGCGCAGGGCGTCGGCCAGGGCCTGCTCATCCACCAGCCCGCCGCGGGCGGTGTTGATGAGGAGCGCGGTGGGTTTCATCGCGGCCAGCTCGGCCGTGCCAATGAGATGGCGGGTGGCGTCGGTGAGGGGGCAGTGCAGGCTGATGACATCGGCCTCGCGGATCAGTTGCTCGAAGGGCAGGTAGCCGGGGCGACAGGTGGCGGCGCCCTTGTGCTCGCCAAACACCACCTTCATGCCAAAGGCCGCCGCGATGCGCGCCACGCCCTGCCCCAGGGTGCCGCCACCGAAGATGCCCAGGGTCTGCCCGGCCAGATCGCGGATCGGGTAGTCGAAATAGCAGAACTGCTCGCTCTGCTGCCAGCGCCCCGCCGCCACCGAACGGTGAAACGGCCCGATCTGCCGCGCCAGCGCCAGCAGCAGCGCAAACACGTGCTCGGGCACCGTCTCGCGGGCATAGCCCCGCACGTTGGACACCACGATGCCCCGCGCCCGGCAGGCGTCGAGATCCACGTTGTTGTAACCCGTGGCCGCGATGGCGACCATCTGCAGATTCGGTAGCGAATTGATGATGTCGGCGGTGAGCAGGCGCTTGTTGACCACCGCGATGGTGGCGTCCCGCAGCCGCTCGGCCACCTGGGCCTGGGCAGTGGCTTCGTGCTCGGTCCAGGTGTGTTCGAAGGCGGGACGACGCAGATCGGCGACCAGCGCGCCGGCTTCGATGGAGACGATGTGGTGCATGGTGGGGGCAGACTCGGATCGGCGAAGCCCCGAGCTTACCCCGCGCCGGGCAGGCGGCAGAACCGGGGTTTTCCGCAAGGCCCGCCCAGGCAATGCCCTGTAGGTCGGACTTCAGTCCGACAGCACGGGTTGATCGGGCAGGGTTTGTCGGACTGAAGTCCGACCTACGGATCGAGGGGTGCGGCCGGGCGGGGGTGCGGCGGATCGGGCGCGACATCGGCCGCGTCGCCCCGAAAAGACAAGGCACGACCCTGTAGGTCGGACTTTAGTCCGACAGCGCGCGGGTTGAGCGGGCCGGGTTTGTCGGACTGAAGTCCGACCTACAGATCGGGCGGGCGTCTTGCGCTCAGAACTCCACGCCGGCCTGGGCCGCGATGCCGGCTTTGAAGGCGTGCTTGGTGGCGCCCATGTCGGTGACGGTGTCGGCGACCTCGACCAGCGCGTCCGGCGCGGCGCGGCCGGTGACGATGACGTGCTGGTGGGCGGGGCGGGCCTGGAGGTCGGCGATGACCTCGGCCACGTCCAGGTAGGCGTACTTCAGCACGATGTTGAGCTCGTCGAGGATCACGAGGCCGATGGCCGGGTCGCGCAGGAAGGCGCGGGCCTGCTCCCAGCCGGCCCGGGCGCTGGCGATGTCGGCGGCGCGGTTCTGGGTGTCCCAGGTGAAGCCATCGCCCATCACGTGCCAGCTCACGCCGGGCTGCTGGCGGAAGAAGGCTTCTTCGCCGGTATCCGAGCGGCCCTTCACGAACTGCACCACGCCGCACTGCAGGCCGTGGCCGAGCGCGCGGGCGAGCACGCCGAAGGCGGCGCTGGACTTGCCCTTGCCATTGCCGGTGTTCACCAGCAGCACGCCGCGCTTGTCGGTGGCGGCGGCGATGGCGGCATCCACGACGGCCTTCTTGCGTTCCATGCGGGCCTTGTGGCGGGTGTCGAGGGAGGAATCGGTGTCGGTCATGGGGTTCTCTCGTTGGGGTTTTTGTGGGTTTCTGTAGGTCGGACTTCAGTCCGACAGCGCGGGTCGATCAGGCAGGGTTTGTCGGACTAAAGTCCGACCTACAGTCCGACCTACAGGTCGACCTTATTTATACGGGCACGAACAGCGTGTCGTCTCCATCCGCCACGGCGCGCAGGGGGTGGCCGAAGGCGGCGGAGAGGCGGTCGACGGTGAGCACGCTGGCGGCGGGGCCGATCACGTGGCCGCCTTCGCCGTCGAGCAGCAGCACGTGGCTGGCGTAGCGGGCGGCGAGGTTGATGTCGTGAAGCACCATCACCACGCCGGCACCGCCTTTGGCGAGGCCGCGGAAGTGATCGAGCACCGCCACCTGATGATGCAGATCCAGGTGGGCGAGCGGCTCGTCGAGCAGATACAGCCGGGGCTGCTGCACCAGCAGCGCGGCGATGGCGAGGCGCTGACGCTCGCCGCCCGACAGCGTGGGCACCTGACGCTCGGCAAAGCCGGCGAGGCCCATCGTCTCCAGCGCGGCGAGAGCGATGGCTTCGTCCTCCTCGCCTTCCCAGTCCCAGCGGCCCAGATACGGGTGGCGCCCGACGAGGGCGGTTTCGAGCACGGTGGCGCTGAAGTAGTCGGGCTGGCTCTGGGCGAGCAGGCCGCGCAGGCAGGCTTCATGGCCGCGAGGCCAGTCGCCGTAGGGTTTGCCGGAGAGCAGCACGCTGCCGCCGGCGGGCGGGCGCAGGCCGGAGAGGGTGTGCAGCAGGGTGCTCTTGCCGGCGCCGTTGCGGCCGAGGATGACCAGGGTGTCGCCGGGCTGGAGGGTGAAATCCAGATCGCGGCACACGCGGTGCCGGCCGACTTCGACGGCGAGGGCGTCGGTGCCGAGCACCGGGGGACGGGCGTCCATCTTCATCGCGGATGCCTCGTCAGCAGGAAGAGGAACACCGGCACGCCGAACAGCGCGGTGAGCACGCCCACCGGCAGCTGGATCGGCGCGACCACGGTGCGGGCCGCCGTGTCGGCCGCGGTAAGCAGCACGCCGCCGGCCAGGGTGGCGGCGGGCAGCAGCAGGCGCTGGTCGTTGCCGATGGCGAGGCGCACCAGATGGGGCACGATCAGCCCGACGAAACCCACCGAACCGACAGTGGTGACGGCCACGCCGGTGAGTAGCGCGCCCAGGCCATACACCAGCGCGCGCAGGCGGCCGACGCGCACGCCGAGCGCCCGGGCGGTGATCTCGCCCCGGGAGAGCAGGTTGAGCTCCCGGGCGAAGGGCAGCACGGCCACCAGCCCCAGCCCCAACACGACAAGCGCCGGCCACGGCTGGCTGACGCTGCTGGCGTCGCCCATCAGCCAGAACAGCATGCCCTTGACCCGGCCTTCCGGGGCAAGACTAAGCATCAGCGCCACCGCCGCGCCGCAGCCGGCGGCGACGATGACGCCGGTGAGGAGGAGCCGGGTCTGCGTCCACGAGCCGTCGCCGTGGGCGAGGCCGAAGACCAGCAGGGTCGCGCCCAGCGCGCCGATGAAGGCGCCGGCGTCGATCCAGCCAGAGGCGGCCCCGGCCAGGATCGCCCCCAGCGCACCCACCGCGGCGCCGCCGGAGATGCCCAGCACGTAGGGGTCGGCCAGGGGGTTGCGCAGCAGCACCTGCATCA
>NZ_BSPX01000078.1:0-20053 GCF_030161255.1 Zoogloea oryzae | reverse complement strand
GGCGGCGGGCGCGGGGGCCGCGACGGGGGCCGGCGGCGGCGGGGTGACCTTGCGTTCGGCCGAGAAGCCTTCGTTGCCGAGCACCGCCAGGCCGGCGCGGCGGGCGCCTTCGTAGAGGTGTTCGGGCAGGTGGCGCACGCCCACCGGCTGGAGCTGGTAGCGGCGCAGCAGGCTCAGAAGGCCGGTCCAGTCGATGCGGTCGGGATCGGCGGCGAGCTGGCCCAGATCGAGGATCGCCGGTTCGCCGGCGAAGAAGTCGGGCATGCCGCCGAGCATCATGTGCAGGGCGTCGGCGAGGCGCACCGGGTCCGTGTCACGGACGTAGGCGGTCATCACTGCCAGGCTGGCGCCTTTGAACTCGATCAGTTTGCCCTGCAGGGATGATGCTTCGGCCATGGATTTTGGGTGCGGATGCGCGGACTAAAACCGCCCAAGTCTACTTTTGACACAGGTTTAGGGCAAGTCCGCCGGGCCGCGGGCCCGGAATCAATGCAGGGTGCGGGGTTCGGCGGGCTCCTCGGCGAACAGCGCGGCAACATCTTCGGCGTCGAGACGGTATTCGTGGTTGGAAAGGTCGTCGTGGATCAGCACCACGCCGTGGTCGGCGAGCACCGCGTCGAGCTCGGCCCGGCCGAGGGAGCGCAGCATCGAGCGCACCTTCTCCCAGTCGAGCGGCCAGTGGTGGGTGACCTCGCGCGCTTCGAACAGGCGCACGGTTTCCTGGTGGAACAGGCGGGTGAGGATTTCCTCGGGCGCGAGGCCCAGCAGCTCGTCCGGGCGCAGGGTGGCGGCGAGGCGGGTGACGCGGTCCCAGCCGTCCGGGTCTCTGTTGTCGGCGTCGGGCAGCTTCTGCAGGAAGAGGCACGCGGCGCGGTTGCCGGAGCAGGCGGTGTGGAGCACCGCGGGCTGCTGTTCGGACTGGGTGAGGTAGTGCTCGAAGATCGCGGCGATGGTGTCGCCTTCGATGGGCACGTAGCTCTGGTAGGGGTGGCGCAGTTCGGGCATGTCGAGGGACAGCAGGAGCTGGCCGTCGCCGATCAGCTCGCCGACGCCGGCCTTGCTGGCGGCCTCGTCGGACGACTTGGCGTGCCCGCGCAGGTTGAGGGCTTCGGTGATGTCCACCACCAGCAGATTGACCGGGCCGTGGCCCTGCAGCTGCATGGTGAGCCGGCCGGGCTGCTTGAGGTTGCCGCCGATCACGCAGCCGATGGCGCTCATCTCGCCGAGCAGGTCGCGCACGGCGGTGGGGTAGTCGCGGTTGATCTGCATGGCCTGCCACACGTCGTCGAGCAGGACGATGGCGCCGCGGATGTCGAGGTCGTCGAGGAGGAAGCGCTGGACGTAGCTGGTGGGTTCGCTCATTCGGGGGCTCCGGCGGGGGTGACGAGGCTGGCGTAGAGGGCGGGGTCGAAGCCGACCAGGAGCTGGCCGCCGGCGGTTTCGAGCACCGGGCGGCGGATCAGGCTGGGGTTGGCCTGCATCAGCTGCACGGCGGCGCTCTGGGTGTCGATTGCCTGCTGCTCGGGGGTGAGCTTGCGCCAGGTGGTGCCGCGGGTGTTGATGAGGGTCTTCCAGCCGATGGCCTTGCTCCAGGCGTGGAGCCGGCCGGAGTCGATGCCGGATTTCTTGTAATCGTGGAAGTGGTAGCTCACGCCGTGCTCGTCGAGCCAGGCGAGGGCCTTCTTCATGGTGTCGCAGTTCTTGATGCCGTAGCAGGTGACGGCGTGGGCCGTCGGGGCGCGGTTGTCTTGCATGTCGGGGAAACGCGGAGTTCGGGCCGTCTGGCCGCTGTGGCCCCGTAGTTTAAGCGACAGGCCGGCTGTGCCCCAAGCCTTGGCCCGATCTGGCGTGGGGCGGCGCCCGCTTCATTCCATGAAGTGCTGCCGCACGAAATCGCGGAACAGGCGCAGGGCCGGGGCTTCGGTGCGGCCGGCGAGGGTGACGAGCGCGTAGTGGCCGAGGCGTTCGGCGTGGGGCTGGATCCGGATCTCGCGCACCCGGCCGGCGGCGATGCGCGCCCGGGCGCAGGCGAAGATGCCGAAGAACACGGTGTCGGTGGCTTCGACCAGATCGAGCAGGCTGTGGATGTCCTCGCTCGCCACGGTGACGAGGCGCGCCGGATGGGCGTCGGGGCCAAGCTGGTCCACCAGCAGTCGGGCGAGCTCGTCGCTGAGGGGCGTGGAGGCGACCGGAAACGCGCGCAGGGCGTCGAGGGTGATCGGCGCCTGCCCGTCCAGCGGATGGCCCACGCGGCACAGGAAGCCGCCCCGCAGGCGCCCGGCGGGCTCGATGGTCAGATCGTCGGCGGGCGTGAGGGCGCGCTGGTCGACGATGGCGATGTCGATGGCCTCGTTACGCAGGGCCTGCACCAGCAGATCCACCGCGCCGCGGGCGATGCGCACCTGCAGCCGGGGGTGATCGCAGGTCATCCGGGCGAGGAAGGGCTGCATCAGGATGGCCGCCGGCGTGGGGCCGAAGCCGACTGCGATGCTGCCCAGGTCGGCGCGCTTGAGGAGTTCGACGCTGCGGGTGAGCTCCTTCATCTCGGCCACGATGCGCCGGGCCCGCTCGACCACCAGCGCGCCGTAGGCAGTCGGGGCGTTGCGTCGGCCCTGGCGGTCGATCAGGCGCACGCCGAGCTCCTGCTCCAGCGCCTGGAGGCTGCGGCTCAGGGCCGGCTGGGTGATGCACAGGGCGTCGGCGGCCTTGCGGAAGGATTGGTGCTCGGCAACGGCGATCAGGTGGCGCAGGTGATGGAGATCCATTGATTACCTTCAGGCATCAAGTTGCAAATTATTTTGCATTGGACGCATCGTAACGCGGTTTCTACCATGGGGTATCGCCACCCCCACAAGAGGCCGGATGCCACGGCAACCGGCCCGACCCCACGGAGACTACCGATGAACTTCCCGACCCGCGCCCTGGCGCTTGCAGGCGCGCTGCTTGCCGCCTACAGCCCCGCTCACGCCCTCGACGCCGCCCGTATGGCCGACGTGGAGGCCCGCGTGGCCGCCGTCGAGCCGCGCCTGATTGGCTGGCGCCGGGACATCCACGCCCACCCGGAGCTCTCCAACCAGGAGACCCGCACCGCCGCGCTGGTGGCGGCGCACCTGCGCAAGCTCGGGCTGGAGGTGACGACCGGCGTCGGCGGCACCGGTGTCGTCGGGCTGCTCAAGGGCGGTCGGCCGGGCAAGGTGGTCGCCCTGCGCGCCGACATGGACGCGCTGCCGGTGAAGGAGCTGGTCGATCTGCCCTTCGCGTCTAAAGCCAGGGGCCGCCACATGGGCCAGGAGGTGGACGTGATGCACGCCTGCGGCCACGACGCCCACACCGCGATTCTGATGGCCACCGCCGAGGTGCTGGTGGGGATGCGTGACCAGCTGGCCGGCAGCGTGAAGTTCGTCTTCCAGCCCGCCGAGGAAGGCCCGTCCGAGGCCGGCCACGGCGAGCACACCGCCATCGGCGCCCGGGCGATGATCGACGCCGGCGTGCTGGACAAGCCGAAGGTGGATGCGATCTTCGGCCTCCACATGATCCCCTTCCTGCCGGTGGGCACCATCGGCTACCGTTCCGGGGCGATCCTCGCGTCGGGCGATTCGTTCTCGATCAAGGTGAATGGCCGCCAGACCCACGGCGGCTTTCCGTGGAACGGCATCGACCCGGTGGTCAGTAGCGCGCAGATCGTGCTGGGCCTGCAGACCATCGTCAGCCGCCAGCTCAACATCGCCCGCGAGCCGGCGGTGATCTCGATTGGTTCGATCCACGGCGGCAACCGCGACAACATCGTGCCGGACCGCGTGGAGATGCTCGGCACCCTGCGCGCCTTCGACGACGGGATGCGCGACGAGGCCCGCCGGCGCATGCGCACCACCGCCGAATCCATCGCGGCGGCGAGCGGTGCGACGGCGGAACTGACTTTCCTGCAGCCCAGCTATTCCACCACGGTGAACGACGCGGCCCTCACCGACCGCATGCTGCCGACGATGCAGCAGGTCACCGGCGGCAAAGCGGTGCTGGCGCCCAAGCTGGGTGCGTACGAGGACTTCTCGGAATACCAGAAGCAGGTGCCGGGCGTGTTTTTCTTCCTGGGCTCCACCGACCCGAAGCGCGACCCGAAGACCGCCGCACCCAACCATTCGCCGCGCTTCGAGATCGACGAAGCCTCGCTGGTCGTGGGCGCCCGGGCGATGAGCGCGCTGGCGCTGGATTACCTCGCCACGCCCTGAGCCAGTTTCAGGTTGAGTCTCACGCCGCCGCCCGCAGCAGGCGCAGGCAGGGCAGCGAGGCGGCCAGATCCACGGCCCTGAAGTCGTCGTGGTTGGCGAGCCGCGGGTTGGCGCCGCGTTCCAGCAACAGCTTCACCAGATCGGGCTTGCTGTTGGAGGCCACGTACATCAGGCAGGTGGCGCCGCTGTCGTTCTGGCGGTCGATGTCGATGCCGGCCTGGACCAGCCGGTCGATGATCGCGTGGCTGCCGTTGTAGCAGGCCAGCCAAAGCGCGTTGCAGCCGTCGGCGTTGGCGACGGAGACATCCACGCCCCAGGTGAGGAGCTCATCCACCACGTCGAGCCGGCCTTCCTTGGCGGCGCGCATCAGCGGCGTGAAGCGCCGGTCCGGCTGCAGGGCCGAAGGCTGGGCGGGGTCGAAGCCGTGGGTGGCGAAGAATTCGGCAAGGGCTGGGGTCATGAATCTTCCTGTTGGCGTTGGGGATAAGGTGGGCCGGTCTCGATGCGCGCATCCGTCACCGGCGTGCCCACGGTGAAGTGATAGACGCTCTGCCAGCGGGTGCCGGCGAGGCCGAAGGCCTGATGCACCGGCTCGTCGAAGAAGCAGCCGATGCCGGTGCCGCGCACGCCGGCGGCTTCGGCTTCGAGGTACAGCACCTGGCCGACGATGCCGGCCTCGCGGAGCAGGCTGCGGTAGGCGTGTCCCTCGCTGCCCAGGCGGGCGAAATCCGCCACCATGCCCAGCGAGAAGGCGCTGGTGGAGGCGATGTCCTGGTGGCACGACAGGGATCGGGCGAGGCGCTGGACTTCCTGCAGCCCCAGCGCCGCCAGCTGGACAAGGCCCAGGTGGGCCGGGCAGTCCGGGGCGAAGTCCGCCGCCGGGCGGGGCGTGCCGATGTCGCAGGGAATCGCCGCATCCGGCGTGCGGGGCAGCAGGTAGAGGCCGGTCGGCAGGCCTTCCACGCGCATCACGAAGAGCAGCAGGTGGATTGCCGGGTCGGCCTCCTGGGCCGTGAAGGGCGCCCGCGGCCGGGGCAGCAGGGCGTCGAGCATGCGGTAGAAATCCGCCCGGGGCAGCGTGTGCCGTGGGTCGAAGCGCTGGCCGCTGCGGCGCTGGCGGATGATCTGCGCGGCGCCGCTGGCGGTGGCGTGGGGCGGCAGCGCCGGCAGGCGCGGAAACACCGGGTGCAGCGCAGGCAGCGCATCTGCAGGGCGGCGGCTGAAGCGGGCCGCCTTGTCGACGATCGGCCAGCGGTAGCCCGGCGACGGGTCGATGGCGCTGGGGCTGCCGTGCCAACTGGCGGGGGCGATCCAGTCCAGCAGCGCCGGCCCGGCGGGCGGTGCGTGGATGCCCGGCGCGCGAATCGCCAGCAGGATCTCGGGCTCCTCATCCTCGGTGAAGGAGAAGCGCCCGGTGGGGAAGTCTTCCTCCCGATCCAGCCCCATCAGTCCGGCGAGGGTGCCCGAGGGCAGGGTGAGCGGCGCCACCTCCCAACCCAGCAGCGCGGCGGCGTAGGCCAGCGCCGCCACCGCGTGGCCTACGTCCAGCTGGCAGTAGCGGAAGGCCCGCTCGCCGTATTTCCAGGCTTCGCGCCACATCACGCTGGAGAGCCCCACTGCCAGCCAGTGGCTGCCGTCCGCCTCAACGAGAGCGCGGCCCTCCAACGCGTGCGCCTCCGGATCGTAGTGATGCAGCCCGTCGGCCACGCCCGGCACGCCGGTGGCCAGCACGTAGGCTTCGACCGGATGCAGGTTGCCCGATGATGGATTGCAGCGCAGCGCCCAGCGGTTGGGGCCCCAGCTCTTCCAGGCGGAGAGCCCGAAGGCCAGCTCCAGTAGCGCACCGAGGCTGGTCGCGTCCGCCGGGATGGGCGTTGCCGGCGGCACATCCAGATCGCCGAAGGGCCGCTCGAAGCGGTCGGCGGCCAGGGGCAGCAGCGCTACCGGCGCACCGGCGTAGTGCCGGAAGGCGGCGGGCTGGGCGTCCCAGTCGAGCTGACCGGGGCCTTCGGCGAAGGCCTCGAAACGGTGGCGGGTGCGGGCGTGGTAGGCGGCGAGCGGGTTGTCGGGGGCGACGGGGTTTTGTGGGATATCCGACACGATTGGCGTTTCCGGTGGGTTTGAGCTTCTTTTAGCAAAGGCCATGCCTGCGAGAAATCAAGCAGTTAGCGACGCGCGGGCGCTGGCGCGCGGCTGGCACCATCTCTGCATGGGGAAGGGGAAAACACCCACAACACCCAACAACCCCCACTTCGCAGAGACCCAACCATGGATACCAGAACCAAGCCCCCGGTGACCCGGGAAGCCGCCCTGCGCATCGCCCTGGCGGCCCGGGCCATGCCCAACGCGTCCTTGTCGAGCCTGATCGAGCTGCTGCAGCGCCGGCTGGGTGACGAGATCGACGAGGAGATGCTCCGTCAGGTGACGGTGACAATGCTCAAGACCGGCTTCGCCAGCGCGGATGGCGAGGAGGACGGCGAAGACATCGGGATCGGTCTTGAAGCCATGAAGCTGGCGGTGCGCATCCTGTGGGGCGACACCCAGGGCGACGACTCGCTGCCCAAGATCCAGCCCTACGACGAGGGCGACATGCCCGGCTCGGTGCGGGTGGCGGTGGCTTCGGACAAGGGCGACACGCTCTCCGGCCACTTCGGTTCGTGCCTGCGCTTTCTGGTGTATCAGGTGTCGCCCGACGAGATCCGCCTGGTGGACATCCGCGACACGATGGACGCCGACCTCGCCGAGGACAAGAACCTGTGGCGCGCCCAGCTCATCGGCGATTGCCACGTGTGCTACGTGGTGTCGATTGGCGGCCCGGCGGCGGCCAAGGTGATCCGCGCCGACATCTACCCCATCAAGATCGCCGACGGCGGCCCGGCGCTGGAGATCGTCTCGCAGTTTCAGAAGGCGATGGTCGATTCGCCCCCGCCCTGGCTGCTCAAGGTGCTGGGCGTGGCGGCGGAAAAGCGCCTCAAGAACTACAGCGCCCAGGAAGAGGAATGAGGCTCCCGGCGCTTTGCGGCACCGGCCGGGCGTTTGCCCGGCCAGCAGCCTCGGCCCTACACCCGCGCCATCTGGGCCGGCGACAGCCCCACCTGGGTGGTGAGCGTGCCTTCGTCGCCGTTCCACCACAGGGCCACCCAGGCGGTGCCGTCCGGGTCGATGCGTTCGACCTCGCAGACGGCGCCGACCATGTCCTCGAACATGATCAGTTCGTCCTCGTCCAGATCGGGGTCGAGGGTGATGTCGAGGACGCGGACCGGATCGCCGATGGCGACGGGCGTGCCCTTGTGGTCGATGGTGGTGGCTGGCATGGCTGGCTCCGTGGGGTTGGCTTGAATGTGCCCGGTCGTGTCGGCAAACCGACAGCCGCCGGGGTTTTGAACGGTGGCGTGCAACAGGCGTGCCACCCCGTCTGATCGAAGCTCGGGAGCGAACATGAACAAGATTGGCCTTTTCTTCGGCACCGAAACCGGCACCACCCGCCTGGTGGCCAAGAAGCTGCACAAGAAGATCGGCGAGGACGTCTGCGACAAGCCGATCAACGTCAACCGCATCACCCCGGCCGAGATGCTGCAGTACGACGCGCTGATCCTCGGCACGCCCAGCTACGGCGAAGGCGAGATCCCCGGCAACGGCATCTCCGGCTGCTTCGAGCCCAACTGGGCTGAGTTTTTCGCCAAATTTGATGCCGCGCCCGACCTCACCGGCAAGCGCATCGCCTTCTTCGGCTTGGGAGCACAGGAGCGTTACTCAGAGCGCTTCTGCAGCTCGCTGTTCGCGCTCTACAAGGTCTTCAAGGATTGGGGCGCCGAGATCGTCGGCGACTGGCCGACCGATGGCTACACCTTCGCCCACTCGGCGGCGGTGGTAGACGGGCGCTTCGTCGGCCTCGTCATCGACCAGCGCACGCAAGGCATGTTCACCGACGAACGCATCGACACCTGGCTGGCGCAGGTCAAGCCCCTGCTGCTGGAGAAGACCACCGCCGCCGCCTGAGCGCCGCCGCGCCCTGTAGGTCGGACTTCAGTCCGACAAGAGCGCCCCCGAACTGGCCGTGTTGTCGGACTGAAGTCCGACCTACAGACCGACCTACAGGGCGACCTGGCCTTTGCTTTCCAACGATTACCAATGAACTCGCAAGAGGAACCCCCCATGACCTACCACTGCATCCCCGCCGCCGACGCCGCCGCGCTGATCCGCAGCGAGCCGGGGGTGGCGCTGTTCGACGTGCGCGACCTGGCGAGCTACCAGCGCGGCCACATCGACGGCGCCGCCCACCTGGCCGAAGACCGCTTCTTTGCCTGGACGCGCCGCCTCGACAAGGCCGCGCCGGTGCTCATCTACTGCTACCACGGCAACGCCAGCAAGACCTACGCCCAGATGTTTGCCGACTTCCACTTTACCCGGGTGTTCAGCATCGACGGTGGTTACCCGGCGCTGGAGATGGCCTTCGCCGCGACCGAGGCATGAGCATGGATAGCGTGGCCGCCTGGGTGGCTGCCCATCCCCTCACGCCCAGCGACGTGGATTGCGCCACTACGGTGATGCTCAAGATCCTCGACGGCAAATGCAAGATGAGCGAGACCGACAAGGTGGTGATGGCCGCCCTCTACGACGCCGTGAAGCACCGCCCCGGCCAGCGCTTTGGCGACGAACTGCACGCGCTCATCGCCCAGGCCCGCGCCCCCGGCGGCGAGGCGCTGCGGGATTTCATCTACGAAAAACGCGTGCTCGCCGAAACCACGCTGTCGCGCCCCGTGATGAAGGCCTTCAAGGCCATGATCCGGGCCGAAGGCCTGTTCGCCGGGCTCGAAGAAGAGGACGCCGACGCATGAAACTGCAGATCGAACAGGCCCACATCGAAGCCATGATGGCCGCCTTCCCCCGGCTGGAACACCTGCGCGAACAGCTCCGCTTCGGGCATCGGGTGGAGATCCCCTTCCACACCCTCGAAGCGCCCGAGCTCGATCTGCTCGAAGCGCGCCTTGCCGCCGGCGATGCCGAATCCCGCGCCCGCGCCGCCCAGATCGCCACCCTGCGCCACGCGCTGGCAGGCGGCGGCCGACGCTTCGAGCCCGAAGAGCTGGAGATGGCCGTGCCCGCCATCGCCCGCTACCTGGCCGAAGACGCCAGCCGCGGCTGGGTGTTCTCGGCCGGCATCAACGGCAAGCCGCTCGCCTACGTGGTCACGCGGCTGGATTTCACCCCGCCTTCCGAAGAAGAGAGCGGCAAGATCTTCGTGGAGTTCAAGGCCAACTCCCGCGCCCGCCTGGCCGCCACCACCCTGCGCATCACCGGGCCGGACATCGCCGGGCGCACCATCGCCGAAGTCTTCGCCGCCAAGGGCTACGTGAAGGAAACCCCCGCGCTCCTCGCCAGCTACGACGAGATGGCCGCCCGCTACTTTGACTGGCGCGGGCAGTACGGTGCGCAGTTCTCCGGCACCGGCGTGGGCTGGTTTGCCGAGAACCCCACCGCCACGCACCGGGACACCGACTACTCCCGCAAGGACCAGATCATCCTGTCATCCACCGGCTCGCCCGCGCGGCTGGTGAACGACGAGAGCATCCTCGGCGAACGGGTGCTGGCGCTGGACGCCACCGGCGACATTCTCGCCAAGTTCGTCCGCCGGGTGATGCGCGGCGCGCGCCTGTCGGGCAAGGAAGAAGCCGAGGTCGAAGACGCCCAGGCCAGCATCGGCAAGGGCTTGTTCACCGAGCTGCCGGTGCATTTCTACATCCTGATGTTCCACCTGGACCTGCACCACTACGTGTGGGTGCATGTGGAAGACATGCAACCCTACGCCTACCAGCCCGCGCTCAAGGACAAGCTGGTGCTGCCCCCCGAGCAGACCGACCTCATCGACATCCTCACCGCCGAGATGGACGTGCTGATGGACGACATCGTGGCCGGCAAGAGCGGCGGCACCACCGTGCTGTGCGCCGGCCCCCCGGGCGTGGGCAAGACGCTCACCGCCGAGGTGTATTCCGAAATCATCCGCCGGCCGCTCTACCGCGTGCACTCCGGCCAGCTCGGCCTCAACGTGGCCGCGATGGAAACCGTGCTCAAGGACGTCCTCACCCGCGCCCAGCGCTGGGGCGCCGTGATGCTCATCGACGAAGCCGACGTCTACATCAAGCGCCGCGACGACAACATCACCATGAACGCCGTCGTCGGCGTCTTCCTGCGCGTGCTCGAATACTTCAACGGCCTGCTCTTCCTCACCACCAACCGCGTGGACGACATCGACGAAGCCATCGTCTCCCGCTGCATCGCCCTCATCCGCTTCCACCCGCCCAGCCGCGAAGACCGCCGCAAGATCTGGGGCGTGATGGCCGAGCAGTTTGGACTGCAGATCGCACCGGAATTGCTGGAGCGCCTACCGGACATCTTCCCGCAGGCATCAGGGCGCGACATCAAGGGGCTGGCGAAGCTGGTGGGGAAATACTGCAGCCAGAAGGGGGTTGAGGCGGAGGAGGGGGTGTTTCGAAGGTGCGCGGTGTTCAGGGCGATGGAGGTGGGGTAGGCCAGCCGTCGAGGGTACTTGCCGGCACGCGCTGGACAGGGGAGAGTGAGGGATGTACATTTTTGCGTACAACTCCGGAGCCAACAAATGGACGCCATCTCTTACTCTGCCGCCCGCGCCAACCTCGCCACCACGATGGACCGCGTGTGCAACGACCACGAACCCCTCATCATCACCCGCGGCGGCCAGCAATCGGTGGTGATGCTCTCGCTGGAAGACTTCAAGGCCCTTGAAGAAACCGCCTATTTGCTGCGCAGCCCCGCAAACGCCAGACGCCTGCTGGCCGCAACCGAGCAACTCAACGCCGGGCAAGGAAGTGAACGAAAGCTGGCCGAATGAGACTGATCTTTGCCGACGCCGCCTGGGAGGATTACCTCTTCTGGCAGCAGCAGGACAAACGGATGGTGGAGCGCATCAACAAGCTCATCAAGGAAACCCAGCGCGAACCCTTTGCCGGCATCGGCAAGCCGGAGCCCTTGAAACACGCGCTGGCCGGCTACTGGTCCCGACGGATCACCGACGAGCACCGGATGGTTTACAAAGTGGATGGGGATGCGCTGCTGATTGCGCAGTTGAGGTATCACTACTGAGCCGGTCCTGAAATATTCAACTTTCCGAACCGAGCCGCCTGCCAAGCGATCATAACGCCAAAGTTAAGCGGCGCCGTAAGGAGCGCAGCGACTGAAGGCAACCAACAAGGGCCAAGACAAAGGCGAAGCCTTGGCCCTTGTTGGCGTCCGCTTGAACGCCCAGTTAGGCGCTGGATTTTGAGCTTTGGTGTTTCGCTTCATTGTTGGCTCCGCGCTGAGCGTAAGGGAGACAAACTGTCTCAGAAAATGTCGCCCGTTCATGTGTCGCTTATTGAATTGGATGCATTTCCGGGTACACCCAGTCCCAGCGCGCAATTGGACTTTTGTTGCCGGCATCATCCTCAGGAAAAATCTCTGCAGCGTAGTACGTTTCGACTTGCTCTAGATTTGTATGTAGTCTTTGTATGAACAGGGGGCTGAGCGAAAACTCATATTCGGTGCCTACAACGTCGAAGACCTCAGGTGACTCGATCAATATGGAGACCCGGTAGGAGCCCGGCTTCCACGGAAAATCATGCCGAATGAATGAATAGACGTCACTCATCTCTTGTGCCTGTAAGAAGCTCCGATCAAGCGCACTTGTCTTCCGTAGATGCACAAGGCGCCTTACTGCTACAGCGTCGTATTCAGCCAGCTTGGCTGTGAATTCTGGGTTTTGAAATCTGATGAAGCGCTCTTCAACTGATGACTGTGGCACCTTTAATGCCAACACGCCAGACTCTCGCTCAAATGGCGCAGAGCCCACTTGCGGGTAGCTAATGCGACCCATGTGTTGAACAATTCCTTGCCACGCTAAGGAGATTTGTTCGCCTGATTCGTGAGTTACGTGAATGCGAACCCCAGTGATGACCAGATCCCGATTGGTGACGGCAAACGCAAGCTTCATGTTTAGAATTGGGCCCTTTGTAGTGAATCCAATTTCTGGCGCTGGCTGCGTGAAGACCTGCAATTTCGGTTTGCGAAGCCAGGCGCGAATACCACCAAAGATTGGTGGGAGCCAAGCAAGAGCACCGACGATAGCGGCCCAATCCGTGAGATTCATTGGTTCTCCGTTGATATGCTTGAAGAATAGTAAAGGCTTTGCTTAGTGGGGGCCTAATGTTCGAGCTAAGCCGCCTGCCGGAGCGCGTCGGCGATTGAGCGAGGGGTCAGGCATGCTGGCGCAGCACATGTGGCTTCAGCTCAGCCTCGATCTCACTCACTGCCAAGTCCAACCGAGCCTTGAACTCATCAGGATACTTGCCGTGCTGCGAGTAGAGAACCATTCGTCTCGCCTTCGCCTCGCTCGGGTCGTCCGGACCTGCGCCCCCAGTCGGATTTCTCTGCTCGAGATGATCTTCGATCGACCACAAAAGCTCGGACACGAGCTTGGTGATGGGTTCGACCTTGGCGCGAGTAGATGGCCCCCATACCGCCTCTACTTCCAGCATATGCGACTCCAACTTGGCAACGGCTTCAGCCAATGGCTTCCATCGACGTTGGTACTCTTGGGCAAGCGAGTGCCATTCCTTCTGCCGGGCGTCTAGTCCCTTCAGTTTCTCGGCAGGCAGGTCAGGCTCTTGCGAGTACCGCATGAACGGGTGCCGAACGGCAGCAATTGCTGAGCGGACCGCGTAGCAGCTTACAAGAACGTTCTTGGCAAGCGCGTACTCAGTGTTTCCTTCCAACTGCCTTCTCCATGTGCTTAAGCCACGCAGGCCGACATACGCCGCAACGAGTCCGGTAGCTGTTACAACGGCGTCCTTTAGCAGGGGTAGGTACTGAGCGAGACAGGACAACGAGGGTGGCATAGCAGGCCTAACGTAGAGGTGAGCGACCTGCGCGGCTTCTTGCGCAGGTCCGCTCGACCGAAAGGTTAAAGGGCAAGTTCTTTGGAAACGCCATCGCGCTTGAGGAAGTGAGGCGTTATCGATGAGTATGCCCTATTCTGTAATACTCTTTCCCGCAGTTAGGACAACTGTATCCCGCGACGGGACTGTCGTAGAAGTAACAGGTTTGTCCTGCCGAGCCGCCTGAGCAGTAGCCGAAGACGTGATGACATGCCTCACACTGAAATGGAAGCTGGACCACGGTTGGGGGCGGCTGCGTTACGATTCCGTGACCAACGATCTCGATAAAAAATCTTTCCCATTCTCGAGCCTCGGCGCGATTAGCAAGTAGGTGAATTGAGTGGTTCATGGGCTCTGCGCATACGCAAAGCCCCTCCCGGCTCTTCATAACGTAGCCGTTGCCCATTCCTGGCACGTTGCCCATCGGATGGGCCTGAATATGAAAGTCCGCCGCGTCATCAGCGTTATTGGTTAGGAGAATTATTCTGCCTGGGTCACTCAAGTTGCATTGCCAATACCAATCGGCAGGCGCTGTGAATCCGGGGCTGAATTGGGTCTTTATCCTGTACCCACCGTGCGGCGACGGCAACACGGTCCACTCATGCGGGTCTGTACCGTATTCAGGTTTTGTGGCTCCGAACATCGCGTGCGAGGGATAGATGAAGTAGCCCTAAAACGTCCGAATGCGAACGCTTCCTACAAACCCGCTAACAGGCAATAACTCGTCCATTGAATCACCTTTCATTCGTCATGTTCGTAATGTCTATCTTCTTTATGGCACAAAAGTCCGTCATGCTTCCATCGGCAGCGCGAATCCTTACGTAGCTCGTAGACCAACTTGCTGAATGAACTATGCGAGCCGAGCATTGAGTCGCTGAACTGTTTAGGACAGATGCTGCGATCGCAACACTACTTTGCTTTCCAGCCTCATCGACTCCATAGCTTTCGATGTCGGAAACCTAGGCTGGTGTCTTAAGCCCGAAACAAGAAATTCGAACAACGCTCCTATTGCCTGGGGACAACGTGTTTTCGTACTCGGCTGCAATTACCACTTTTTTCTCCTCATAAAGAACAACGTCCCCATCCGCTCACTCTTGCCCTCTAACATTGGAGCTATGCGGACTGCCGCTTGCGGCAGGTCCGCTTGAGCGCAGTGTTAGACGGGGGGTAACTACGGCAGCACCCCATGTTGAGGCCGGTGCGGCGGAGCACGCCGGACCGATAGAGAAAACTGTGTGTAGCGCGAGCTGGCACCTGGCTCCTATGGCGCTCGGCGAGGCGACGAAGCCGACGCGATGTACAAAACGTGCCGGCACCGGTTGCCGAAGCCGCGATGGTTGCCGCGAGTGACGACGGAAGATGAAGTCGACTGTTCATGAGCGATCCGAACCGCCTAACGCCCAAGGTAAGCGGCGCCGGAGCACCGAAGGTGCGTAGGGCACCAACAAGGGCCATGAAAATGCCGAAGGCATGGCCCTTGTTGGCGTCCGCTTGACTGCCCAGTTAGGCCACATTTGCGCTTGTTCTGTTGCATGTAATTCTGCGTCGAGAGCCTTCTTAGAAGACGCTTTTAATTATTGAGTTGACTCCACAAATAAGTTCCTCAACTTGCTCATCGGTGGGCTCCGTGGATTTCTGATGGCTGCAAATGTTTCGTATATCCGCCAATAACTGAATTTTTCGCCAAGTAGGTTGCTCGTATACGCCCTTACTCTTCAGCGGGTCGTTGAGATCGGCGATTGTCGGGTTCTTTTTGCCGATGCTGATGCCATGGTTCTCTGCGGCTCGTTGCAGGTGGCGTTCTAGGACTACTCCGGCAAGCGCTCCCGCAGCTCTTTTGCTTATTTTCTTGAGTTGTATTGCTGCAATTAGCTCTGAGTCTTGCAGTTCGGCAAATAGATGCCCAGTCACGTCTTGCAGTACCGAGTCAATTCGCGATGTTAGTGCGGATAAGATTTGCACTTGATTTAGTACGCGAACGCCTACTAAGTTGTTGATGTCCCATAAAGGCTTTTTATAGATATCAAGCCTTGCGCCAATTCCCTTGATGTAATCTTGAATGGCGTAATTTCCCGCATCCGCTGTTTTTCTCTTTGGGTCGATTAGGTAGTACCCAGAAAATTCCTGAAGTCGCTCGGGTGCTAGGGCCTCAACAATCTTGTAGGCCTTCGAGTACCACTTCTGATAAACGGTTCCGAAATCCAGGATGTCCTTGTTGTCTCGGCTCAGGTCGAGCAGCTTTTGTTGTTGCTCAAGCAGCCAGTCCAGTTCTGCTTTGATTTTTTCGGAGGTGCTCATATGTCTCTTTGTGTGGGGCCTAACGCCTGAATTAAGCCGCGCCGCGAGGCGGCGTCGGCTTGAATGAATTGTTAGACCCTGCTGCCGCAAGATGACGCTCCCGCAGGAAAAGAAAAAGCGGCAATGCCAATGAGGGGCCAACCATGAGACAGGACAATGGAAGCCACAGTCGACGCATTGCAAGCTTGCGTCCCTCCGCGAGCACGAATAGGGCGACAGTGATACCCGAAATGAGGACGTCCGCCCATGCGAATGCGGCGATGTGGCTTGAGGTGGCAAGTTGCAACAGGAGCGGCACATTGAGGCCGTGCGCGGAAAGCCACGGAACAAATTGAGAGAGAGGCAAGGCAGTGCCAGCGATACAGAGAAGAATGTAGACGATCCGCATGTTGTCTCCTATGGGGCCTAACGTTGTAGGTAAGGGGCGGCCCGCTTGCGGGACGTCCCAGCAGCCGAAGGCTGCGCCTTGACCGGGATGTTAGAGAGCTTTTGCATGCGCTGATGCCAAGCGTTTACTGGAAACGGGTAATTGAACCGAATGGCCCGGAGCTCTTGGGGAAGTTCTACACCTCTTGCGATTAGCTCAGAAGCTAGACGAAAGCGTAGCTGGCGAAAACGTTGAGAGATTGCCGGTACCCTAGAGTTGCGCTCAACGCCACACGCATTGACAAACAACCGAGCAAGTTGCGATGAGTCCATGCGCGCCCAGAAATAGCGCCTGAACTTCGAGCTAAACGAACGGTGCGGCCTTTGCTGGTGCATCTGCTCTCTAACGTGAAGTAGACGACAAATGTCGCGTGCAGCAGGGTAGACGACTGTCGTCTAACCTGTGAATTTCTTCTAACCGACTGTTTTCAATTAAGTAGTGCTGAATCAATTGCGTCACGCCGTCGCCTATCATCTTTAGACCGCTCGCTGCGGTAACAGCGAGGCCCCGCCCCCACCCCTGCCCCTGCCCCTGCCCCTGCAGCGGGCGACGTTGTTCAGTCTTGCGCCCATTGTTGTATGCCGTGGCAATTTACTGCGTGCCGCGTCAGCCCGCAAGCATGGTGTTGGTCTGCTGAAGCCGTGCGTGCAGTCGCGCCTGCCCGGCTTGGCGGGCTCGGTGACGTTGTGGGAGCGGGCGCCCTTGTTGATGGGGGCGCGAAGGGGATGTTGCCGGGGCGATCACTCGGTGCTTGCCGCTGTGCTGATGCTGGATGCGTCAGTGTTCATGTTGCAGTCGCCAACCCTCATGTTGACCTGCGCAACCTTTCTGTTGACGACGCTAACCCTTATGTTGACGGCCCAATGCTTCATGTTGGTGCGTCAACTGTTTATGTTGACGATCGAAACCCTTAGTTTGCGACGTCAACAAAAGGGTTAGCGCGGTGCGCTGTTTATGTTGGCGGCCCAACATAAGGGTTTGGCGAGCCGATTGTTGATGTTGGGCGTGCAACATCGTCGTTGCAGGCGTGCACATCATGGTTTGCGGCGCAGATTGACGCGTCGCACGCGCCGGGTGCTTTCCGCGGCGGGCTGGGATTGAGGTCTGGGGCTGGCGGGGGCGGGTTCGGTGGGGCGAAGAAGGGTGGCGGTGGCGCGGGTGGGGGGCTTCAGGCGCGCGACGGCCCTGGGCGGGCTTGCGATGGGGGTGTTGCGTCGGCGAGAGGGGGCGCCGGTGGGGGAGGGTGTCGGACTGAAGTCCGACCTACAGGGGGAGTGTTGCGGAGGAGGCTGGTTGAAGCGCTGCGGGCCGGTTTTGGCCGGCCCGCGGGGTGATTTACTTCTTCAGTGCCTTCGCAAATGCGCTGGCAAGCGACCCGGCCATGGCCGGTTCGCGGTTCTGTTTGGCAACCGCGGCGCGTTGGTTGCCGCGGGGGGCGTCGCGGCGTTCGCCAGCGGGGCGGCTGGTGGTGCCGGGCTGGTCGCCCATGCGCATGGTGAGGGCGATGCGCTTGCGGGGGAGGTCGACCTCCAGCACCTTCACCTTCACCACCTGGCCGGCCTTGACCACGCTGTGGGGGTCTTTCACGAAGCGGTCGGAGAGGGCCGAGACGTGTACGAGGCCGTCCTGGTGCACGCCGATGTCCACGAAGGCGCCAAAGTTGGTGACGTTGGTGACGACGCCTTCGAGGATCATGCCTTCGGCGAGATCCTTCAGCTCTTCCACGCCTTCCTTGAAGCTGGCGGTCTTGAACTCGGGGCGCGGATCGCGGCCGGGCTTGTCGAGTTCCTTCAGGATGTCCTGCACGGTGGGCAGGCCGAAGCGCTCGTCGGCGTAGCGCTCGGGCTTGAGCTGGCCGATGGCGCGGGAATCGCCCAGCAGTTCGCGCACGCCCTTCTGGATGTCGGCGAGGATGCGTTCGACGACCGGGTAGGCTTCGGGGTGGACGGCCGAGGCATCGAGCGGGTTGGTGCCGTTGGTGATGCGCAGGAAGCCGGCGGCCTGTTCGAAGGTCTTGGGCCCGAGGCGCGGCACTTCGAGCAGCGCGGCGCGGCTGGGGAAGGGGCCGTTGGCGTCGCGGTGGGCGACGATGTTGGCGGCGAGGGTGGGGTTGAGGCCGGAGATGCGGGTGAGCAGCGCGGCCGAGGCCATGTTCACGTCCACGCCCACGGCGTTCACGCAGTCTTCCACCACCGAATCCAGCGCGCGGGCGAGGCGGGTCTGGTTAACGTCGTGCTGGTACTGGCCGACGCCGATGGATTTGGGATCGATCTTGACCAGCTCGGCCAGCGGGTCTTGCAGGCGGCGGGCGATGGAGACGGCGCCGCGCAGGCTCACGTCGAGATCCGGGAACTCCTTGGCGGCGAGCTCGGATGCGGAATACACCGAGGCGCCGGCTTCCGACACGACGATCTTGGTCATGTGCAGCTCGGGGCGCAGCTTGATGAGGTCGGCGGCGAGCTTGTCGGTCTCGCGGCTGGCGGTGCCGTTGCCGATGGCGATGAGCGATACCTTGTGCTTCTCGCACAGCTTGGCCAGTGCGTGCAGGCTGCCGTCCCAGTCGCGGCGGGGTTCGTGGGGGTAGATCACGCCGGTGTCGAGGAGCTTGCCGGTCTGGTCCACCACCGCCACCTTCACACCGGTGCGCAGGCCGGGGTCGAGGCCCAGGGTGGCGCGGGGGCCGGCAGGGGCGGCCAGCAGCAGATCCTTCAGGTTGCGGCCGAACACGCGGATGGCTTCTTCTTCGGCCTGCTCGCGCAGGTTGCCCAGGAGTTCGAGCTCCAGGTGCAGGGAAATCTTGACGCTCCAGGCCCAGCGCACGGTTTCGCGCAGCCAAAAATCCGCCGGGCGGCCCTGATCCTTGATGCCGAAGCGGCCGGCGATGCGGGCTTCGCAGGGGTTGGGGCCGGGGGCGGAACCGTCGGTGGGGTCGGAGTCCAGCGCCAGCTGCAGGCGCAGGAAACCTTCGTTGCGGCCGCGGAAGAGGGCCAGCGCCCGGTGCGACGGCACGGTGGAGATGGCCTCGCGGAAGTCGAACCAGTCGCGGAACTTGGCGGCGTTGGGGTCGTTCTCCTTGTCGGCGATGACGGTGGAGGCCACGACGCCGTGATCGGCGAGATATTCGCGGAGCGTGCCCAGCAGCTCGGCGTCTTCGGCGAAGCGCTCCATCAAAATCTGACGGGCGCCGTCGAGCACCGCGCGGGTGTCGGCAAAACCGGCTTCCGCGTTGATGTAATTGGCAGCTTCGGTTTCCGGCGTGAGGGTCGGGTCGGCCAGCAGGCCGAGGGCCAGCGGCTCGATGCCGGCTTCGCGGGCGATCTGGGCCTTGGTGCGGCGCTTCTGCTTGAAGGGGAGGTAAAGATCTTCGAGGCGCTGCTTGGTTTCGGCGTTCTCGATGGCGTCACGCAGGGCCGGGTCGAGCTTGCCCTGCTCGTCGATGCTCGCGATCACCGCGGCGCGGCGCTCTTCCAGCTCGCGCAGGTAGCCCAGGCGCTCTTCGAGGTTGCGCAGCTGGGTGTCGTCCAGGCCGCCGGTGACTTCTTTCCGGTAGCGGGCCACGAAGGGCACGGTCGCGCCTTCGTCAAGAAGCTGGACCGCCGCAGAAACCTGGCGGGGTTGTACACCTAACTCGGCGGCAATGCGTTGTTCGATCGGCAGAAGCATGGACGGTTGCTGGCGTGGAAAAAGGGCGCATGGTGCAGAAACCCGGCCGCCGCCGCAAGCCCGTCGCCCGACAACTTTCCGGTAGAATTCGCCGATTATTCGTGCCGTGGGCACTCCCCACCCGTGCACGCCCCGCCGGCCGTCTGTTTCGACGTGCCCGGCCTCGCAGGAGATACACACCCAATGAACCCCCTATTCGCTACGCTGGCAGCGGTGGCGTTCGGTCTGATGGTGGTCGGAAGCGATGCTTCCGCCGCGCCGCAGCCCGCGCACCCGGCCAAGGCCGCAAAGCCTGCCGCGTCCAAGCCGGCCCCCAAGCCGGTCGCCCAGAAACCCGTTGCACAGAAGCCTGCTGGCAAGCCGGTGGCCCAGAAGGCCAAGCCGGCGCCCAAGGCTGTTGCAGCCCGCGCACCGGCCGCCAAGCCGGTGGTGACCAAGGCGGCGCCGCCCGCCCGCGGTGGTCGCGCCGCGCCGGTGGTTGCCGCCAAGAC
>NZ_BSPX01000077.1:0-20108 GCF_030161255.1 Zoogloea oryzae | reverse complement strand
GGCGGAGCCCCGCCATCGCCGTCGCCCCGCCGGTTTCCGGCCAGGCTGCGCCGGCGGCCCAGCCCCTCGATCTGACGGTGGGGCGCGAGCCCCTCGGCCCGGTGCGCAGCATGCGCCCGGTGATGCTCGACAGCGTGCCCGCGGGCGACGACGTGGCGCGGATCAGCCAGCCCGGCCTGCAGTCGGTCGGCCTGATGGAAACCCTCACCCTGGGCCTCGAGAAAGACCCGAAGTACCGTGCCGCGAAGGCCGACTTCGTGGCCAACTCCGAAGCCACGCCCCAGGCGCGAGCGGCCTACCTGCCCACGGCCACCTACGACTTCCAGCGCAACAGCGAAAACCAGAAGATCATCAGTTCGACGATCGACGCCTACAAGGCGGTGCAGGGCCAGACCCAGCGCTACCCGGTCATCTCCCACGTCATCACCATCACCCAGCCCATCATCAAGGCGCCGGCGTGGGTGAAGATGGAGCAGGCCAGGATCTCCGTCGAGCAGTCGCGCTTGGCCCTGGTGGCGGCCGAGCAGGACCTGATCGTCCGCGTCGCCGCCGCCTACCTCACCCAGCTCGCCGCCCAGGATGGGCTGGAGCTGGCCCGGGCCGAGCGCGAGGCCACCGAGAAGCAGGCCGAGCAGGCTCGCGTGCGGCTGGCGTCGGGCCTCGGCACCGTCACCCAGTTGCACGAGACCGAAGGCCGCTTCGCCCTTACCCAGGCCCGCGAGGTGGAAGCCCGCAACCGCCTCGAGGACGCCCGCGCCGCGCTCAAGGAGATCGTCGGTTCCGACGTGCAGAGCCTCAAGCCCTTTGTCGGGGACATCGACCCGGCTTCGCCCCAGCCGGCCCAGGTCGAGCCGTGGGTGGCCGCGGCCCTCAACCAGAACCTCGCCCTGCAGGCCCGCGCGATGGCCACTGAGATCGCTGCGCTGGAGGTCAAGCGCCAGAAGGCCGGCTACCTGCCCACCCTCAGCCTGGTGGCCAGCCACAGCTACAACGACAGCCAGGGCTCGCTGTTCGGCGGCTCCAGCAAGATCCAGAACACCGAACTGGGCGTGCGCCTCAACATGCCGATCTTCGAAGGCGGCATGACCAGCTCGCTGGTGCGTGAATCCGTCGCCCGCCAGGACAAGGCCCGCGAAGAGCAGGACCAGGAATCCCGCAAGACCGAGCGGCTGGCCCGCTCCGCGCTGCTCGGCGTGCAGTCCAGCGCCCAGACCCTGTCGGCGCTGCGCAAGTCGCTGGTGGCCCAGGAGAGCGCGCTGCAGGCCAAGGAGGAGGGCATGCGCACCGGCCTGTACTCGGTGGTTCAGGTGGTGGATGCCTATCGCCTGTACTACGCCGCCAAGCGCGACTACCTCCAGGCCCGCTACGACTACCTGCTCAACCGCCTGAAGCTCAAGCAGTCGGTTAGCTCCCTGTCGCGCAGCGATCTGGAAGACCTCGCCGAACTGCTGAAGTAAGCGCCCCCGCGCACCCCGCAAGCCATCTGCACTGCTGTCACCAGCCCCCGCCGGGGCAGGGAAGAAGACCATGAAGAAGACGCCGGCCCGCCAGTCGACCCTCCGCCTCAACACCGCCAACCGGCTGCGCGGGATGCTCGGCATCCCGCTGGCGGGCCGCCCCCGCAAGGCGCGGCCCCAGGTGCGCGAGCAGATGGTGATCGAAGCCATCGAGCCCCGTGTGCTGCTGTCGGCCGAGGCGCTGGTGCTGCCGCCGCCGCCCTCCGAAGAGGTGCAGGTGGTCACCGATGCCGCCGAGCAGGCCCGGCTGACGGGCCAGCAGGCGCTGCTGCTGGCATCCGGCGGAGGCAGCCAGACCATCGACCTGTCGGGCATGGCGGCCGCGTCGCTCATCGACCAGTCGGCCCGCCAGAGTGCCGAATCGACCCGCCCCAACGAGGTGGTGTTCGTCGACCCGCGGGTGGCCGACTACCGCAAGCTCCTCGACCAGGCCCTGCAGGGCCGCGGCCAGGCCGAGCAGGCGCGCGTCGAGGTGGTGGTGCTCGACCTCGCCAGCGACGGCGTGGACCAGATCGCCAGCTGGCTCGGCCAGTACCAGGACGCGCCGCTGCAGGCCGTGCACATCCTCTCCCACGGCGAAAGCGCCGAGCTGATGATCGGCACCACGGTGCTGGGCAGCGACAACCTGGACGCCTACGCCGACCGCCTCTCCGGCTGGCGCGCGGGCCTCGCAGGGGATGCCGATTTGCTGCTGTATGGCTGCAACGTGGCCGAAGGCGCCGCCGGCCAGGCCTTTGTGGATCGCCTCGCCAGCCTCACCGGGGCCGATGTCAGCGCCTCGGACGACCGCACCGGCGCCGCTGCCCTGGGCGGCGACTGGACGCTCGAAACCCGCACCGGCAGCATCGAGACGGTGTCCCTCGCTCCGGACGCCGCGGGCTACAGCTACCTGCTCTCGTCGGTCACGCCCAGCAAGACGGGCGACACGTCCAACGCCATCAACGTTGCGGGCGCCCAGGCGGCCTTCCGCGCCGCCGGCAACCTGGGCATCCAGCTGGATGTGAGCAGCGAGATCGGCTACGCGCTGCCGATGGCCGACCTGCCCTTCAGCGGCCTCGTCCGCACCGCCGACGGCCGCACCCTGGGCGACGTGCTGTCCTTCCGCACCACCGCCAACACCACGGTGGTGGACGACTACCTCGCCTCCACCGCCAGCCCCACCATGGGCGGGCTGATGGATCGCATCGGCGACTACCTCAACGGCCGTGGCGCCTACAGCCAGCTCGAATCGCTGGTGGATAACGCCGCCGGCAGCCCGTCCATCGCCCTGTCGGCCAGCGGCAACTCGCTCACCGTCAATCTCAGCCTGTCGCGCAGCTTCCTGCAGCACTTCGGCTTTGGCGAAAAGCTCAAGCCCCTGGGCTTCGATTTCCAGAGCGGGCAGGGCGTCAGCCTGGTGGCCGACATCCACTACGCCGCCACCTACGACTTCGGGATCGGCTCGGTCCAGCTGAACACCCTCAACACGCGCATCCACACCGCGTCCGACAGCTTCAGCGCCGGCGTGGTGCTGGGCGTGCTCGACGCCCAGGCCAGCGGCACGCTGCGCTTCGACACCGGCACCATCGCTTTCAATGGCACCGCTGCGCTGGTCGAGCCGGGCTCGCCCTTTGCCGGCTTCCCCTTCGGCTACACGGCGGTCAAGAGCCCCTTCGCGTCGGATTACCAGGCCAGCGACAACCGCATCAGCCTCAGCGGCAGCCAGCCCAACACCTTTGCCAGCGCCGACTTCGACATCGATGGGAGCATCGGCGGCACCGCGCTGTCCACGATCGCCGGCGGCACGCCCCATGTGAGCCTGAGCTTCGGCGGCCTGACCCTCGACACCAAGACCGTCAACAGCATCACCCCGGTCCTCAGCGGCACCGCCACCGTGCTGAGCGGCCAGCAGCTGGTGGTCAGCGTCTCGGACGGCAGCAACACCGTCAGCTACGCCGCCACGCCGGCCGCCGACGGCGCATGGACCGTCGACATGGCCAGCGCCACCGTCCAGTCCGGCTCGCTCACCCTGGTCAATGGCCAGACCTACACCGTCACCGCCGAGATCAAACGTGGCAGCAAGGTTTCCGCCTCGGCCACCGGCTCGCTCATCGTCGCCACCGGCGGCCTGCAGGCCAAGTCGCTCTCCGCCAACAGCCTCACGCCCACCCTTAGCGGCGCGGCCACGCTGCTGTCTGGCCAGACTTTCAAGGTCACGGTCACCGACCAGGCCGACGCCACCAAAACGGCCACCTACACCGTCACGCCCTCAGCTGGCCTGTGGTCCGTCGATCTCGCCTCGGCGGTGCCCACCTCGGGCAGCCTCACGCTGGTCAATGGCCACACCTACTCGGTCGTCGCGCGGATCTACGAAGGCGCCCAGGTGTGGTCCGGCGCCACGGCCACGCTGGTGGTCAATACGGCCCTGGGCAGCACCACCGTCACCGCCACGGTCAATGGCGCGGCGGCGGCCCTCGCCCGGGCCGGCGGGACGGTCAGCGGCTCGGTGCCCTGGTCGTCCATCCAGCCGGCGCCGCTCACCCTCACCACATCCAATTTCAGCGCGCTTCAGGCCTTCTCCAGCCTCGACGCCACCGAGCTGGTGGGCATGCTGAAGGATCTCGGCGCCTATCTGCAGCTGCTGCGGGATTCCGGCCGCTTCGACGCACTGCTGCCCTTCACCAACGTCAAGCTCGGCACTGCGCTGGATTTCAGCGCCGCCATGCAGCAGGTGCTCGACGAGCAGCTCACCGTCACCCTGCTGTCGGGCCTTACCGGCAGCGCCGCGGTGTCGCCGGTGCTGGCGGGCAACACCGCCTTCGACCTGTACCTCCAGCGCCCCGCGGACGAGCGTCCGTCGGTCATCACCATCACCGTCAATGCGTCCGAGACGACGGGCTTCACCCACATCAACCAGCTCGCCGCGCTGGTCGGCCAGAAGGTCGCCACCGCGGTGAACGGCCTGCTCGGCTGGGAGGGCAGCCTCTTCGAGGTGAGCGAAAGCCTCAAGGGCGGCCTCGCCGTCAATGGCAGCACCCACACCGACGAAGAGCAGGTGCTGCGCATCCACGCAACCGCGGGCACTTATCAGCTCAAGCTCGGCAGCAGCGGCACGGCCACCGGGCCGATCTCGGTGCTGGCCTCGCCGATCGAGGTGCAGCAGGCGCTCGAATCCGTGCTGGGCGCGGGCAATGTGGTCGTCACCGGGCGTTCCAAGTTCTACCAGGTGCAATTTACCGGCGCGCTCGCCGGCACCGACCAGGCGGCGCTGCAAGTGATCGCCGGTTCCGACGTGGTGGCCGGCAGCGTCATCGACGTGACCGCCAGCGATTTCTCCCGCGGCACCGATGGGCTGGTGTGGGGCAAAATCAACCTCTCCCAGGCTACGCCGGGCGAGTTCTCCGTGCTGCGGGTGGCCGGTTCCAGCGGCCTGTCCATCCAGCAGATGTCGGCCGGTTCGGATTCCACCGAGGCCGTCCAGCGCCTGTTTATCGTGCATGGCGGCGCCGGCACCTTCGTGCTCAAGGGCACCGACACCGCCGGCAACGCCTTCACCACCAGCGCGATCGCCTACAACGCCAGCACCGCCGACATCGCCAGCGCGCTGCATGCCGCGCTGCCCAGCGTCACCGGCCTGTCGGTGGCGGATGTGTCGGCCGACTACGCCGCCGACAACCTCACCCGCGTCTTCGACATCGCCTTCGGCAAAAAGAACGCCACCGACTACGGCGCCTACGCCGCGATGACCGTCGAGACCACCGGCTGGGCCAGCCGCGCCCCGGCCCTGGCCGTCGTCGAGACCCGCCAGACCGCCGCCGACGCCGTCGGCAGCACCCCGGCCGCCAACGAGATCCAGCGCCTGTCCCTCGCCAACGTGAGCGGCGGCAGCTTCTCCCTCGGCGCCACCCTCGACGCCCTGTTCTACCAGACCGAATCCATCGCCTACGGCAGCGACGCCGCCACCATCAAGACGGCGGTGGTGAACATGCTCAAGCTGTGGAAGCCCGCGCTCGGCACCGGCGACGTGACGGTCACCGCCGTGGGCGGCCGCGCCGACACCTGGGACATCGAATTCACCGGCGCCCTGGCCGGCGAGGACATGCCGCAGATGCGCGTGAATTCCCTCGCCCTCACGTCGCCCAGCGGTTCCACCTACGGCTCGATGGCGCGCCTCGGCCTGGCGGTTGCCGGGCAGGAGTTCCAGATCGCCGGCGTCACCCGCTTCGCCACCCTCAACGAGCTGATGGCCCGCTTCCAGCAGGCGATCAGCGCCAGCGGCCTGTCGGTCAGCCCGGCTTACGACGCCGCCACCCGCAGCCTCACCTTCAGCGTCAAGCTGGCGCTGCCGGAATCCACCGAAGCCATTGCGATCAGCCTTGGCGAGCAGATCGGCGAGCTGTCGGCCCTCAACGCCGACACCACCCTCGACTTCACCTCGAACACCGCCTTCCAGACCAAGATCGGGCTGGATTTCAGCAGCCTCAACACCTTCGCCCTGCGCGCGGCGGGCTCCTACGGCGGCACCATCACCGCCAACGCCACCGACAAGACGCTGGTCAAATGGAGCGCCGGCCCCTTGGGGCTACCCCCCTACGGCACCTCCAGCTTCTCGCTGGTCTTCGACGGCGAGTCCTACGACCTCACCCTCGACTCGGCAAACACCAGCACCAACACCACCCGCGCCGATCTGGTCGCCGACATCCAGGCTGTGATCAATGCCAAGGCTGCGCTCTCCGGCGGCGTGCTCGACCGGCTGGGCTTCAGCAACCTGGGTGAAGCGGTGAAGGTCGGGCTCAGCTCGGCCAACCAGCTCCAGATGAGCTTTGGCGTGCCGGTCAGCAACGCCGGGCTGGTCATCGCCGACTCGCTGGACCCACTGCAGATGCTGTTCGGCTTCAAGACCACCGCGGTCTATCCGTCTTCCAAGGCCGTCACCCTGGCCACCGACGGCAAGCTGTCCGCTGCGGCGCACTTCCAGCTCAAGGTGGATCAGTCCGACGCGATCTCGGTGACGGTGCCGGCGGATGCCAGCAACACCTCCATCGCCAATCTGGTGGCCGACATCAACGCCGCCATCAACGCGGTATCGGTGACCAGCCACGCCTACCTGGGCACCGCCGGGCTGGGCTTCGCCACGCTAGGCGATGTGGTCCAGGCCATTTTCAACAACGGGCAGATCGAGCTCGTCACCCAGTCGTCCAAGGTGGCCTCGCTGCAGATCCTCATCAGCGGCCGCGACACCGCCACCACCGAGCTGGGCTTCACCCCGGGGCAGTTCGCCACCACCAACGGCGCCTATGTGTTCCTGCAGGACGCCAGCGTCGCCGCCAGCTACTCGGCCGTCGTCCACGGCCAGGTGGGCAGCACGCCGGCCACCCTCGCCAGCGCCGGGCAGGCCACCCTGGGCATGCTCGACCTGAGCTTCACCAAGCTCAAGACCGACTACGGCGGCAGCATGGCCTTCAGCCTGCGCAATGGCCTCGCCGGCGCCGCCCACGACCGCATCAGCCTGAACGACCTGTACGACTCCGCCGCCAGCCAGACCGCGCTGCTCGGCCTCGGGGGCGATCTCACCACTTCCAGCGACGTCTCCGCCACCGCCGCCCCGTTCCAGAGCAACGGCCGGCTGCTGCGTGACGTGGGCCTGTCGGTCACCGTCGGCACCAGCGTGCTCGACGTGGTGGTCACCAAGGCGGCCACCAGCACCAACAGCACCATCGACGACCTCGCCACCGACGTGGATGCCGCCATCCACGCCGCGCTGGTGAGCCAGCTGGGCAGCGATCCGTACGCCGCCCACACCTTCGTCAGCGTCACCGACACCGGCACCGTGGCCAGCCCGCTGCGGGTGCTCACCTTCACCGCGCCCACCACCACGCTCACCCTGGCCGGCAACGCCGCCCAGATCTACGACGCCGCCACCGGCCAGCTCGCCACCGACCTGCGCCTGTCCGTTGCGGTGGCGGGCCTCGCCAACCCGGTGGACGTGCTCGTGCGCAGCGCCGACACCACCGACAACCGCTCGCTGGCCGATCTGGTGACCAGCGTCTCCGACGCCATCGACCAGGCCCTCGCCTCGGCCCGCAGCAACACCAACGACGCCACCGTCCAGGCCAACATCGACACCCTGATCGCCGCCACCGATCTGGTGGGGCAGGGCAGCGGCGCGCTCACCCTCAAGGGCGGGGTGGTGACCGCCAAGACGATCACCCTCAAGAACCTCGCCATCGCCGGGCGACTGCTCGACGCGGACTTCATCACCGCGCCGGCCTACCGCAACGCCGCCGGCACCGTGGGCAGCGCCCCGGTGGCGAGCCTGCAGTTCTCGGGCATCGGCGTCCTCACCCCGGCCGCGATCAGTGCCGACGGCCTCGTGCCGGCCACCACCATCACCATCTCGGTCAGCAACACCGCGGCGCTGTTTGCCGGCGCCGAAGCCGAAGCCACCGTCACCGTGGTGCCCGACAACGGGCTGGGCGTGCTCACCCCGCTCAAGGACGTCTCCTGGGCCGACATCACCGCCGATCTCGGCCAGCTCGGCAGCCTCGTGGGCGACATGGGCCAGCTCGGCGCCTTTGGCGAACTCGGCCGCGCGCTGCCCCTGCTGGGCACCAGCATCTCCGACATCTTCGACTTCGCCACCCGCTTCGCCAGCATCGACAACGCCCTCGCCAACCAGGGCACGATCGGCCTCAACGGCCTGCAGGCGGCCCTCGCCACCGCCTTCGGCGTCGAGGCCGCGTCCATCGGCCTGGCCCTCGACAGCACCAGCGGCAGCGAAGCCCTGCGCATCACGCTGCCCTACCGAGTGCTCATCGACAAGGCCGTCTCGCTGGAGCTGATCTTCAACGACGAAGCGCTCCTCAACCTCTTCTCGCCCACCCAGCAGGCCATGCTCGCCGGGCTGGTGGGCTCGATCACCCGGATCAAGGACGCCGCCGGCGCCGCCAAGCTGCAGCTGCACGCCGACCTCACCTTCAACCTGGATTTCGGCATCGACCTGAGCAACACCGCCAGCAAGGGCCGGCTGTTCCTCTACGATCACGTTGCCGCAGGCGCGGCCGGCCTCGCCGGCGACACCGGCACCTTCGCCCGTCTGGATGCCCTCACGGCCACCGGCACGGGGATGAACTTCGAATCCAGCCAGGGCATCTACCGGCTCGGCATCGCCGGCGGCAGCGCGACGGTCACGGTGGCCTCGGGCAGCGGCTTCACCCTCCAGTCGGATGCCAGCGACGGCGCCGCAGACGGCCGGCTCTACCTGCGCAACTACGGCGCACTGGATGACGCCGACGCCACCGCCCTCAAGGCCTCCAACTTCGACGTGTTCTTCGACGGCAGTGCATCCGCCACGCTGCCCATGACCCTGCAGGTCTCCGACCAGCTCGGCCAGCTGGCGATGGAGCAGATCGACGGCTTCATCAACCCGCTGCCCCTGGGCAAGATGGAGATCGCCTACCGCAACCTGGGCGACAGCTTCGCCAAGATGGGTGGCGCCGGCGGCTTCACGCTCCTCGACGGCATCGAGGCCAGCGACAGCCACACCGTGATCTCCAGCCAGGTCGCCCAGGCCGTGCTGCCCGCGCGGCCGGTGATCTCGGCCGGCAGCGGCACCTCCACGCCGGAAGGCGCGCCGGTGGATAACGACAACGAGGGCAGCCTCGCCGTCACCAACCCCGATCCGTATGTGTCGTCCACCGAGGGCGCCGGCGCCAGCACCACGCCGTCCGGCGTGTCGGTGGGCAGCGGCAGCCTGTTCGGCAGCGGCAGCAGCACCAATCCGTCCTCGGCCGGCTACGACATCAGCCTCGTGCTGCCGGACTTCGAATACTGGCAGGTGCAACTGGGCCAGGTGCTCAAGGCCGCCATTGGCGAGAGCTGCGACGAGACCAACCCGATCAACGGCCCGCTGATCTTCCTGCTGCGCGACCCGACCATCATCGTCGATACCGTCGACAAGGTGCTCGAGAGCATCCAGAAAGGCCTCGACGCCTTCAGCAGCGTGCTCGACCTGCCCATCATCGGCGACCAGCTGAAGGACGCCACCCAGTTCGTCGCCGATCTGCGCGGCAACGTGGTCGATGCCATCAAGACGGCGCTCGCCAACGCGGTGGACGTGTACGGCGGGCTCGACAACGCCCTGCGGATGAGCCTGTTCGACATGCTCACCACCGACACCAACGGCGATTCGATCATTCAGGCGAGCGAGCTCTCCAGCAACGTCTTCCTCAACTTCCTGCGCGACTACAACGGCGACCAGCTCATCACGCCCGACGACATCGTCGTCGAGTATCTCGCCGGCTTCAGCCAGCCGGAGCTCGACCCCGCCCTGGCCGAATACCTGGGCGTGAGCGAGGGCAACCCGATTCCGGCGGTCATCGCCGGCCAGCGTACCGCGTGGGTCACCTCGGGCATCAACCAGGTCAAGCGCGACGCCGACGGCAACATCGTCTATCACGACGACGGCACGCCCTGCTACGTGGGCGAGGCCGGCCAGGTGGTGCTCGACCAGAGCCTGCAGCGCATCGTCGACAACATCGCCGACGCCATCGAGAGCGTCAATGCCACCGCCAGCGATCTCATCAGCCTCTTCGGCGGCATCGCCGAGTCGCCGTCCTTCTTCAACAGCCTCACCAAGATCGTCACCTTCATCGCCGACAAGGCGGCCGACGGCTACGACTACCAGCACCTGCTCACCGATGTTTTCGGCGCCGGCGTCACCGCCGCGGTGCTCACCGACGTGGCCGACAGCTTCCGGCCCTCCAATGGCGCGCTGGCGGCGGATGCCGCGGTGCTCAAGGCCAACCTCGTCAACGGCACCCACTACGTGCCGAAGGCGGTGCTCACCGAATTCAAGCAGGCCATCCAGGCGCAGGCCGCCGAGGTGGCCGCCCAGGTGGCGATCAACCAGAGCACGGCCATCCAGTTCCGGATGAACCTGGGCCAGACCTACACCCCCAGCCTCGACCTGTCCTTCGACATGGGCGTGCCCGGCGTCAACCTGAGCCTCGCCGGCGGCATCGGCCTCACCCTCAACTGGGATCTGTACCTCGGCTTCGGCGTCGACCTGACCGATGGCTTTTACGTCGTTACCAACATGCCCGGCAACGCCGGCATCGGCCAGGTGACCACCTACAGCGCCGATCCGGCCAAGAAGGGCGTCGCCACCGGCGTTTCCGACAACGTCCACGACGCCTACATCGACAACCTGTGGCTGGTGGGCAAGCCCGGCCAGACCGCCGCGGTGAAGGAGCTGCAGGCCACCGTCGACGTGTACCTCGCCCCGGGCGCCGGCAACACCCCGGCCCGGCTCGACGCACAGCTGTTCTTCCTGAACGGCACGATGACCGACAACTGGGATGGCTGGATTCGCGACAACGACACGGGCATCTGGGGCAGCGGCACCGACTCCATGGGCCGTCTGCCCGACCCGCTTTCCGCCAACTACGGTCGCACCACCTCGATGTTCGACGGCGACAGCGGCGCCAACGGTTCGCGCACCCGCCTGCAACTGCACTTCGGGGTCGACCTGAAGGATGTCGGCCTGTTCGGCATCTCGGCGCTGTCGGGCTTCACCAACGGCCGCCTCACCTACACCGACATCAGCAACGCCAAGCTGGCCGACCTCATCAAGGTCGATTGGGACGCCAAGGCCCAGATCAACCTCCACATGGAGCTGGGCGTCTCCATCGGCGGCGAGGGCTACCTGCCGTCCATCCTCGGCGACTTCCACATGACGTGGATGGCCAACAACAAGAACCAGTACGTCCAGAAGATCGACCAGTTCTTCGCCTCGGGCTACGACAAGCTGTTCAAGGTCGGCGCCCCGAGCATCTGGTTCTCGGACGTGTATCTGGACGCCGGCACCTTCTTCACCCGCTTCCTGAACCCCATCGTCAAGGTCATCCAGGACGTCACCGATCCGATCATGCCGGTGATCAACGCGCTCACCACGCCCATCCCCGGCCTGTCCGACCTCATGGGCCGCGACTACTCGGTGGTCGATCTGGCCTCCGACATGTCGGCGCTGTTCGGCGGCGTGTCGCGGGTGGATTTCATCATCGCCATGGTGCGGCTGCTGGAAGTCATCGACGGCCTGCCCACCAGCGCCGCGCGGATGCTGATCCCGGTCGCCCAGTCGCTGATCGTTTCCGGCACCAAGGACCGCAAGCTCAACCTCGCGGCCCTGCCGGCGCTGCCCGGCATCCCCAACATCGACGTGCCGGTGGATCTGCCCTATCTCAACCTGGCCGACGTGGCCGTCAAGGACGGCGACCTGGAGTTCAGCCTCAGCGCCGGCGTGGGCTGGAAGACGGACACCACGCTGCTCGAGATCTTCAAGGGCAACATGCCGGCCCTGTCCTTCGACTTCGCGCTCAATGCCGACGTGAAGGTGCCCGCGCCCTACATCGACGTGACCCCGGTGAACTTCACCATCCCGGGCATCCTCGACCGCGCCGGCAACGTGGCCCAGTTCACCCTCAACATCAAGGCCGGCTGGCCCGACCTGCGCCTGTCCGACATCCTCAGCGGCAACTTCGCCCCGCGCTTCGACGTGACGGTGGTGATGCCCGACATCGACCTCACGCCGGATCTGCTGCCGCGCCTCAAGGTGCTGCTGCCCAAGATGACCTGGGCCATCGGCAGCCACACCTGGGAATGGGCCGCCGGCGGCGAGGTGGAGATCCACTGGCCGACCGCCGTGGAGTCCTTCGTCAGCGCCTCCACCATCCAGACGATCGACCTCACCGGTGCGTCGTTCAACGTGGCCCTGCCGGGCATCAGCGCCTTCCTGCCCACCGTCCGCGTCAAGTGGCCGACCGTGCATTGGGTTGGCCTCGGCAAGGAATTCACCTGGGAACAGACCAGCCACACCGACCTGGGCTGGAGCAGCATCATCAGCGACGCCGGCCTGCTGTCGGCCCTCGTCGATTCGTCGAAGGTCGTCGAAGTCACGATGCCCGACGTGTGGCTGCCGTCCATCAGCCTGATGGACCTGCTGCCCAGCATCGACTGGTCGATCAGCCTGCCGAGCCTGCCCTCGCTGCCCAGCATCAACATCGGGCTACCCAACATCGACGTGCCCGGTCAGCAGACCGTCGGCCCGATGGATGCGCTCAACAGCTTCAAGGCCAAGCTCAAGAAGCCGGGCAACGCGCTCACCTTCCCGATCCTCGACGACCCGCTCACGGCCGTCATCAACATGCTCACCGGCAAGCCCGCCGACCTGATGCTGTTCAGCCCGCAGAACCTCGAGGTGAAGGTCGGCTTCCGGGTGTCGTACCCGATCTATCCGCCCCTCTACGTGGGCATCGGCGGCGAGATCAAGCTGTCCGCCTCGCTGACGCTCGGCTTCGATACCTACGGCATCAGCAAATTCTTCAACAGCCACAACCTCGTCGATATCTTTGACGGCTTCTACGTCAGCGACAACATCGTCAATGGCGTCGACCTGCCCGAAGTGCGCCTCGACGCCAAGCTGGTGGCCTTCGCCGAGCTCAACGCCTTCATCATCCGCGGCGGCGTCGAAGGCGGCATCAAGCTGACCGGCACCCTCGACATCTACGACGAGAACAAGGACAACAAGTACCGCGCCTCCGAGCTCATCGCCGCAGTGTCGGAAGACCCCCTCGACGTGGTCTCCATGAGCCTGCGCGGCTCGGCCTACGTGGCCGCCTACGTGGACATCTTCCTGATCTTCGACTGGGAACGGGTGTGGGAATGGACGTTCATGGACGTCACCCTGTTCACCTGGGAACACGATCCCGCGTCCAAGAAGCCCATCCTCGGCACCATGGCCGGCTCCACGCTCAGCCTGAATGCCGGCTCTGGCGTCGGCAGCATCGACGGCCAGGAGTCGATCACCAACACCTCCGCCGACCGCAAGCGCCGCAGCACCGACGACGGCAACGAGAGCTACACCCTCAGCGGCAGCGATGGCACGGTCAACATCTCCGCCACCCTCACCAACGGCCAGACCTACACCAAGACCTTCGTCGGCGTGTCCAAGGTCAAGGCCTTCAGCGGGGCGGGCAATGACACCTTCGACGCTTCCGCCCTCGACCGCCCGGTGCTCTTCATCGCCGGCAGCGGCACCGACACCCTGATCGGCGGCTCGGCCGACGACGTGCTGATCGGCTCCGACTCCGGCACCGCCACCCTGCGCGGCAACGGCGGCAACGACCTCATCATCGCCCGCGGCGGCACCACCTCGATGATCGGCGGCAGCGGCGACGACATCTACCGCGTGCTCGGCAACTGGGGCCAGGCCACCATCACCGACACCAGCGGCGCCAACATCGTCGACTTCAGCCGCCAGACGGCCGCGGTCACGGTGGACGACACCGAACTCAAGGCCCTGCGCGGCACCAACACCCTCCAGTGGGCCTCGGCCACCACCATCGACGAGATGCGTGGCGGCACTGGCGGCGACATCCTCGACCTGTCGGGCAACACCGCCAACCTGCTGGTCAGCCTCACCGGCACCAACGCCGGCTGGGTCAAGGGCACGGCCAGCGGCATGACCCAGACCTCCTTCTCGTCCTCCACCGCCCAGGCCATGAAGGACGCCGGCGACAACGCCGGCCGTGGCTACCGCTTCACCGGCTTCGAGAACATCATCGGCGGGCAGGGCAGCGACGTCTTCCGCATCCGCGACAGCGCGTCCGTCACCGGCTCCCTCATCGGCAACACCGACGGCGGCCGCCACCACAACGCCAGCGGCGACGAGATCGCCAACGCCCGCAACACCCTGGACTTCTCGGAGTACACCCGCGCTGTGCAGGTGAACGAAGAGGGCAACAGCGCCTTCGGCAGCGCCGGCGCCACCACCATCCAGGTGCGCGCCTTCCACAACATCTTCGGCGGCACCGCCGGCGACCGCCTCACCGGCGATGGCCGCAACAACCTGCTGGTCGGCAACGACGGCACCGACACGCTGGAAGGCCAGGCCGCCCACGATCTGCTGGTGGCCGACACCTTCGTCACCTACGGTAACCTCCTCACCGGCCAGACCCGTCCGCTCGACAGCAGCCTCAAGAACGTCGCCGACTACCTCAGCCTGCAGGCCGTGGGCGCGGCGGAGTTCGGCGCCGCGGCGCGCAACTGGATCTGGAAGGGCCAGACCCTCGAGAACCGCAGCCTCACCACCGCCGGCGCCCAGACCCTCAAGGGCGGCAGCGGCAGCGACGTGATCCTCGGCGCCCTGGGCGGCGACATCATCAACATCGGCGGCAGCGGCGAAGGCAACGACACCATCCTGGCCGACCTCGGCCGGGTGCAGATCGACTTCCTCTACCGCAGCGCCCTGTCGGCCACCAGCTTCGGCAACAAGGGCGGCGGCAACGACACCATCTACCTGGGCAGCGGCAGCAACCTGCTGATCGCCGGCAACGGCAAGGACACCATCTACGGCGCCGATTCGGCCAGCAGCTTCAACGTGGTGCTCACCGACAACGGCACCGTGCAGTACAAGACCGTCGAAACCCCGGTGGCCGGCCAGACCAAGCTGACCTTCGCCCTCAGCGGCACCCGCAGCCATCTCCTCGACTACGTGGAGGCGCCGGTCGCCGAGACCGGCGGCACCGGCAACGACGACACCGTGCGCATGGGCAGCGGCTCCGCCATCGTGTTCGGTGGGGCAGGGCAGGACGCCATCAGTTTCAACGCCGCCAGCTCCAGCGGCGCCAACACCCGCTTCATCGCCGGCGACCACGCCCGCATCGACACCGACGCCAACGGCAGCGTCACGTCCTTCGCCAGCACCGACACCGCCGCCACCTCCGGCGGCAACGACACCATCGCCGTCGGCAGCCCCGACGACCTGATCGCCCGCCACCTGGGCAGCAACTACCTCATCGGCGGCATGGGCAGCGACACGCTGCTGGTCTCCGCCGCCTTCGACGCGAGCACCGGCATCACCACCCAGGGCGCCGCCCGCAGCGTGGATGTCATCGTCGCCGACAACGGCAGCATCACCCGCCCGGACGGCGACGCGCGCCTCAGCCAGGTCGTCTCCACCCAGATCACCGCCGGCCTCGGCGGCAACGACCGCATCGTCACCGCCAACGGCGACAAGACGATCATTGGCGGCGTGGGCAACGACACGATCACCGTCGGCACCAGTACAGCGTCCACCCGCCTGATCGCCGGCGACAACGCCGACATCACCTACACCTCGCCGGGCAGCTTCACCAGCTTCTCGACGCTGGACACCGCGCAGGAAACCGGCGGCATCGACGCGATCAATGTCGGCACGTCGGCCAGCACCGGTGACCTCGGTTCCAACTACATCCTCGGCGGCATGGAGGCCGACACGGTCTACGTCGCCGCCAGCTGGAACGCGGCCACCTCGACCGCGACCTTCGGCTCGGCGACGACCTCCGACGTGATCCTCTCCGACAACGGCGCGATCACCCGACCGAGCAGCTCCTCGCTGCTGAGTCACGTGGTGTCCACCAACATCACCGCCGGTCTCGGTGGCGATGACCGCGTGCTCACCGCAAACGGCGACAAGACCATCATCGGTGGCGTCGGCAACGACACCATCAACGTCGGCACGACGAGCACCTCGACCCGCCTGATCGCCGGCGACAACGCCGACATCACCTACACCTCGCCGGGCAGCTTCACCAGCTTCTCGACGCTGGATGTCGCGCAGGAAACTGGCGGGATCGACGCGATCCAGATCGGCACTGACGCCAGCACCGGCGATCTCGGTTCCGACTACATCTTCGGCGGCATGGAGGTGGACACCATCCACGTGGCGGCCAACTGGAACGCGGCCACCTCGACCGCCACCTTTGGCTCCGCCACCACGACGGACGTAATCCTCTCCGACAACGGCGTGATCACCCGCCCGAACAGCTCGACGCTGCTGAGCCACGTCTACTCCACCAACATCACCGCCGGTCTCGGTGGCGATGACCGCGTGCTCACCGCAAACGGCGACAAGACCATCATCGGTGGCGTGGGCCACGATCTGATCCACGTGGGCACCACCAGCGCGTCCACCCGCCTCATCGCGGGCGACAACGCGGACATCACCTACGACAGCTACGGCGGCTTCGTGGTCTTCCAGACCACCGACCTCATCGCCGCCACCGGTGGCCAGGACGTGATCCGCATCGGCGACGCCAGCAGCGTTGGCGACCTGGGCTACAACTTCGTGTTTGGCGGCATGGAAGCCGACCAGGTGTGGATCTCGGCCGAGTACGACAGCGTCTCCAAGGCCGACCGCATGGGCAAGGCCGTCAGCGACGACATCGTGGTGGGCGACAACGGCCGCATCGAGCGCGCCGCCCGCACCGCCAGCGCGCCCAACCAGCTGCTGCAGGTGGTCACCACCCGCAACGACAAGGGCGGCGACGACCGCATCCTCACCGCCAACGGCAGCAAGGTGCTGGTGGGCGGCTTCGGCGCCGACATCATCCATGCCCGCGACGGCGACGCGCTGGTGATGGGCGACAACGCCCAGATCGACTACGACGCGGTCAGCCGCAACGGCGTGCTGCGCAGCGTGGTCAGCACCGACATCGTCATCGGCGGCAACGACACCATCACGCTGGAAGAAGGCTTCAAGCTCGTGTCCGGCGGTTTTGGTGCCGACACCATCCAGATCGAGGCCGACAACATCGGCAACGTCAGTGGCAGCGCCGCCACCAGCGAGGCCATCGGCGCCGCGGTGTGGGCGGTTGGCTCCCTGGCCCGCGTCACCAGCGTCGTCGGCGTGGCCGGCACCGTGCCCACCGGCGGCCTCAGCGGCGCCGCGCTGGCCGCGGCCCAGACGGGCAACCGCGGCCGCAATGGGCGCTTCATCGCCGGCGACAACGCGCGCTTCGAGTTCGACGACCAGAGCGGCCTCACCGCCATGAGTACGATCGACCCGATCGCCGCTACCGGCGGCGCCGACAGCATCACCCTCGGCACCGCCACCATCGCCGCCACCGCCGACCTGGGCTACCAGGTGGTGATGGGCGGCATGGCTGCCGACACCATCACCGTGCGCGAGCAGACCGCCTCCACCGACCTCATCCTCGGCGACAACGGCGACCTGCTGCGCAAGGCGCGCGGCTACGCCACCCTCTCGATCACCAGCACGGTGCCCGAGAGCGGCGGCGCCGACACCATCCTCAGCGGCCGAGGCGACAAGATCGTCGTCGGCGGCGCCGGGGCCGACAACATCACCCTGCGCACCAGCGACCTGCCCGACGCCGGCGGCGCGGCCACCGCCAGCAACCGCAGCATCGTGCTGGGCGACTCCGGCGTGGTGGCGTTCGACGCCTCGGGCGGCGGCGCGCTCCAGCGCATCGAGAGCACCAACCCGTCCCTCGGCGGCGACGACACCGTGAACATCGGCGACGGCGACGTGAGCTTCATCGGCGGCTACGGCCGCGACACCCTGGCAGTCAATTCCAACCGCAGCGCCTTCCGCCTCGCGGCCGGCGACAACGCGCGCTTCAGCTACGCTGGCATCGGCAACGTCGCCAACCAGGCCGAAGACCTGATCGGCGCCCAGACCCTCGACCTGTCGTCCTCCACCGGCGACGGCGACACCCTGCGCTTCGGTGTCTCGGGCAGCCTCACCGGCGTGATGGGGCAGGCGATCCTGATCGGCGGCATCGGCGCCGACCGCCTCACCGTCACCGGCCAGAGCGCCGATTCGCTGCTGATCGGCGATAACGGCCAGCTCACGGTCGTCCAGGGCACCCCGGCCAGCGGCGCCACGCTGGCGCAGGTTTCCATGCAGTGGGCCAACGGCCAGCCCGCGCCGGCCGGCACCTCCTACCTCGAAGGCGTCGCCACCCTCACGCCCGACCTCGGCGCCGGCGACGTGCTCGAAACCACGTCCGGCACCTCGGTGCTGATCGGTGGCCAGGGCGGAGACACCCTGCGCGCCGGCCGCGGCAACGGCGTGGTCTTCGGCGACGGCGCCGCGCTCACCTGGTCGGCCGGCGTGCTGCGCCAGGCAGCCAGCTTCGGCGTGGCCCAGGGCGGCGCCGACACCATCGAACTGGGCGCCGGCGGCGGTGCCAACGACGGCCACAAGATCGTCGTGGGCGGCTTTGGCGCCGACAGCGTCACCATCTCGTCGGTGCAGGGCAGCGGCAACACGCCCGAAACCGCCCGCGAACGGGCCATCGCCGGCGACAACGCCACGGTGATCCTCGACGCCAGCGGCCGCATCACAGGCTTCGCCACCCTCGACACCGACCTCGCCACCGGCGGCAACGACACCGTGCAGCTCTCCGTCGCGGCGGCCAGCCCGGCGGTGTCGGGCCTCACCGACCTCAACATCGTGGCCGGCGGCGTGGGCGGCGACACCCTCACCGTGGGCGCTGCCAACCGCTACACCGGCGTGGCCAGCGGCGACAACCTGGACTACCGCCGCAGCGACGGCAGCGCCAGCGATGCCGACGCCCGCTACCGAAGCCTGTTTGCCACCGTGCTGCAGCCCTTCACCGGCGGCGACGACACCCTGCGCCTCGGCTCGGGCGAGCTGATCGCCTTCGGCGGCACCGGCAGCGACCGCATCGAGGCCAGCACCGCCTCGGGCGACAGCGCGATGATCTTCGGCGACGCCGGCACGGCGGTCTTTGACATCGCCGCCACCGGCCGTCTCGAGCAGCTCAACACCCTGGCCGACGCCAGCGGCGGCAACGACACCATCGCCGCCGGCGCCGGCACGCTCTACCTGTTCGGCGGCGCCGGCAGCGACAGCGTGGGCGCCACCGCGGCCGACAACGCCACCCGCATCGTGCTGGGCGACACCGGCCAGGTTAACTTCAGCGCCGGCGTGCCCGGCCTGATCCAGACGAGCGCTGACGACGCCCCCGCGGCCACCTCGGCCGACACCATCACCGTGCCGCTCACCGACGGCTCCGGCACCCTCGGCCACAACTTCGTGGTCGGCGGCGCCGGCCAGGACACCCTGATCGGCAGCATCTCCGCGGGCGACCGCGTGCTGGCGGGCAGCGGCATGATCGACGCCGGCGCCAACAGCGGCAACGGCGTGGTGGTCAGCGTCACCGTGCTGGGTAACCACGGCGAGTTCGGCTACGGCACCACGCTCCCCGACACCGTCGACGGCATCGTCGTGGCCGGCACGACCACCCCCGACGACGGCTCCGGCGGTACGGGTGGCACGGGCGGAACCGGCGGAACGGGTGGCACCGGCGGCGGTACCGACGGCAGCGTCACCGAATACAAGCTCACCGGCACCGGCGAGGTGCTCGACGGCACCACCCAGACGGCCACCGGGCGCATCGCCTACCCGTCCCTCACGTCGGGCCTGGCCGTCTTTACGCCGGTCATCCTCGACGGCAGCTTCGGCTCCCTCACCCTCAGCGCCGACGGCTCCTGGTCCTACACCGTGGCCGGCGCCAACTCCCTGGCCGGCCGCGTCGGCCAGGCCACGGCGCTGCAGGCGCTGGGCACCGGCGAGAGCAAGCAGGAGGTCTTCCACCTCACCACCACCGACGGCAGCGCCACCACCGTGACGATCACCGTCACCGGCCGGCCGCTGGAGGCCTTCGCCCACACCGGCAACGCCCGCGAAGCCGGCGGCGCCCTCAACGCCATCGCCGGGGCGGGCGCCAGCGCCACCGCGGCCAG